>DASTCJ010000131.1:0-42222 GCA_035605575.1 Candidatus Methylomirabilota bacterium | reverse complement strand
GAACTCCGGCTCCTTGCCAAGGCGTTTCATGAGCGCACCGATCTGCGGGCCACCCCCGTGCACGATGACGGGATTGATGCCGACCAGATGGAGGAGAATCACATCGAGGGCAAAGGACTCCTTGAGATCCGCCTGCTCCATGGCGGCGCCGCCGTACTTGATGATGATCGATTTCCCACGGAACTCCCGGATGTACGGGAGCGCCTCCATGAGGATCTCGACCCGCTTCACTTCGTTGTCCATCACAGGATGTATCGGGACAGGTCCTGATCCCGCCAGATGTCGGCCAGTCGTTGCCGGACGTACTCGGCGTCGATGGTCAGATCCTTGCCCGGCATGTCGGGCGCATCGAACGAGATGTCCTCCAACAGCTTCTCCATGATCGTGTAGAGGCGCCGTGCGCCGATGTTCTCCGTGCTCGCGTTCACGCGCATGGCGATGTCGGCGACCGCCTCCACCGCCTCCGGCAGGAAGCGAAGCGTCACCCGCTCGGTCTTCAACAGCTCCACGTACTGGCGAATCAGCGCGTTCTGCGGCTCGGTCAGAATGCGGACGAAATCCTCGCGCGTCAAGGGCTCGAGCTCCACCCGGATGGGGAAGCGGCCCTGCAGCTCCGGGATCAGGTCCGAGGGCTTGGCGACGTGGAAGGCGCCGGCGGCGATGAACAGGATGTGGTCGGTGCGGACGATCCCGTACTTCGTGGTCACCGACGAGCCCTCGACGATCGGCAACAGGTCCCGCTGCACGCCCTCGCGCGACACGTCGGGCCCGTGGCTGCCCTCCCGGCCGGCGACCTTGTCGAGCTCGTCGAGGAACACGATCCCGGAGTTCTCGACCCGGCGGATCGCTTGTGGGATCACCTCGTCCATGTCGACCAGCTTCGCCGCCTCCTCCTGCGCAAGCAGTCGCCGTGCCTCGGCCACCCGGAGTCGCCGGCGCTTGGTGCGGCCCGGCATCAAGTTCGAGAGCATGTCCTTGAGATTGATGCCCATCTCCTCCATGCCCTGACCGGAGAAGACCTCGAGCATCGGCATCGCCGCCTGCTGCTGTGTCTCGACCTCCACCACGCGGTCGTCCAGCCGGCCGGCGCGCAGCTGCGCGCGCAGCTTCTCGAGCGTCGCCTCGCGCGAGGCATCCGGCGAGACCTGCTCGAGCGAGGCGCTGACGAACGGCTCGCCGCCGCGGCGCGGCAGCAGCAGGTCCAGCAGACGATCCTCGGCCTGCTGCTCGGCCTTCTCCTGCACGCGCGCCGTGAGCTCGGCCTTGACCATGTTCACCGCGAGCTCCGTCAGGTCCCGGATCATCGACTCCACGTCCCGGCCGACGTAGCCGACCTCGGTGTACTTCGAGGCCTCCACCTTTATGAACGGCGCCTGGGCCAGCTTGGCGAGGCGGCGCGCGACCTCTGTCTTCCCGACGCCAGTGGGGCCGATCATGATGATGTTCTTCGGCGCCACCTCGTCCCGCAGCTCGGGCGGCAGGCTTTGCCGCCGCCACCGGTTGCGCAGCGCGATGGCCACCGCGCGCTTGGCCTTGCCTTGCCCGACGATGTACCGGTCCAGCTCGGCCACGATCTGCGCCGGAGTCAGGCTCGCGCTCATAACACTTCGACGGTGATGTGGTCGTTCGTGTAGATGCAGATGCCGGCGGCGACACGCATGGCCTCGGTCACGATCGATTTCGCGTCGAGGTCGGAGTGCGCGATGAGGGCGCGCGCGGCGGCCAGGGCGAACGGGCCCCCGGAGCCGATGCCGATCAGGCCGTCGTCCGGCTCGATCACGTCGCCGGTTCCGGACACGATCAGCGAGTGGTCCGCGTCGGCGACGCCGAGCAGCGCCTCGAGACGGCGCAGGACACGATCGGTGCGCCAGTCCTTGGCCAGCTCGACGGCCGCCCGTGAGAGGTTGCCGCGATGCTCCTCGAGCCGCGCCTCGAAGCGCGCGAACAGCGTGAAGGCATCTGCGGCGGCGCCCGCGAAGCCGGCGAGGACGCGGTCATGGTAGAGCTTGCGCACTTTGCGTGCGCTCGCCTTCACCACGGTGTTGCCGATGGTCACCTGGCCATCACCCGCGATGGCGACCTGCCCGCGGTGCCGGACCGCCAGCACCGTGGTGGCGTGAAAAACATCGCCGGTCATTGCTTGTGCGAGCGGGGGTGGGCGGCGTCGTAGACCTTCATCAGCTGGTCGGCGCCGACGTGCGTATAGCGCTGGGTCGTGGACAGTCGGCTGTGGCCCAGGAGCTCCTGGATCACGCGCAGATCGGCGCCGGCATCGAGCAGGTGCGTCGCGAAGGTGTGGCGCAGGGTGTGCGGCGTTACCCGGCGTGCCACGCCGGCGGCGCCGGCCGCGCGCGTCACGATGGCGCGGATCGAGCGGACGCCGAGCCGGCCTCCGCGCGCGCGCACGAAGACGGGTCCGCCGCCCGCCCGTGGCCCGAGGTAGGCGTCGAGGGCACGAGCGGCGGCGGCGCCGTATGGCACGATGCGCTCCTTGCGGCCCTTGCCCACCACGCGGACCGTGCGCGCCTCGCGATCGATCGACTCGAGATTGAGTCCCGCCAGCTCGGAGACGCGCAGGCCGGTGGCATAGAGCAGCTCGAGGATGGCGATGTCGCGGTCGCGGGAGGGGCCGCCGAGCGCGCGACCGCCCACGAGCGCGTGGGCCTCGTCGATCGGCAGGAAGCTGACCAGCTTGCGCGTCGTCCGCGGGCCTCGCAGCTCGCGTGCGGGATTGCCCGGAACGGTGCCGCGCCGCACGAGGAACCGATAGAAGCTGCGGACGGCGGCGAGCTTGCGGGCGACCGACACCGCGTCCAGGCCGCGCGCGTGCAGCGCGGCGAGCCAGCCGCGGATCGCACGGACGTCGGCGGCGGCGGGCGTGAGGCTGGTCGTGGCGAGGTAGGCTTCGAAGTCCGTCAGGTCCGCGCGATAGCTGCGAAGCGTGTGCGGTGAGACGTTCCGCTCCACCGCGAGATGTCGAAGGAAGGTCGTCACCGGCGCGTTCATGCGACGGTGATCTCTTCCTCCTGCTTGTAGTCGCAGCCCTCGCGGACGCAGGTGCGCGTCTGGCGCCCGCGCGCGACGCGCTCGGTGACGAAGGTCGCACCGCACTTCGGGCAGGGCTCGGCCACCGGACGCTGCCACACCACGAAATTGCAGGCCGGATAGGCCGAGCAGCCATAGAACGTCCGCCCCTTGCGCGAGCGGCGCTCCACGAGCTGGCCGCCGCAGTTCGGCTGCGGACAGGCGATGCCGAGCGTCACCGGTTTCGTGGTCTTGCAGTCCGGGTATCCCGAGCAGGCGATGAACTTGCCGAAGCGGCCGTGCTTGATGACCATCGGCTTGCTGCAGGTCGGGCACGTCTCGTCCGTCGGCTGATCCTCCGCGCGCTCGCTGCCGGGGAGGTTGCGCTTGTACTTGCAGTCGGGATAGTTCGAGCAGGCGATGAACTTGCCGAACCGGCCGCGACGCTCGAGCAGGTCGCCGCCGCACTCCGGGCACGCCTCGCCGATCTTCACGCCCGCTTTCTCGCTGCCCATCTCCTTCTTGGCGCGCGCGAGGTCGCGCTTGAAGGGCTCGTAGAAGTCCTTGATGGTGTCCACCCAGGACATCTCGCCCTCTTCGACCTTGTCGAGCTCGCCTTCCATCTGGGCGGTGAACTCGACGTTCATGATGTCGCCGAAGAAGGGCAAGAGCTTGTCGGTGACGGCCACGCCGAGCTCGGTCGGAAACAGCGTGCGCCGCTCCCGGTGCACGTAGCCGCGCTCGTTGATGATCGTGCCGAGGATCGACGCGTACGTGGACGGGCGGCCGATGCCGAGCTCCTCGAGCGCCTTGATGAGGGAGGCCTCGGTGTAGCGCGGCGGCGGCTGGGTGAAGTGCTGCTTGGGATCGAGTCCGTGCAGCCGCAGCACCTCGCCCTCCTCCAGCAGCGGCATCGCGCGGTCGGCCTCGTCGTCGGCGGCGGTGTCGTCGTCCTCGCGGCTCTCCACGTACACGGCGGTGAAGCCCTTAAACTTGAGCGTCTGGCCTTGCGCCCGGAACAGGCAATCGCCGGCGACGATGTCGGCGCTGACCGTGTCGTACACGGCCGGCATCAGCTGGCTGGCCAGGAACCGCTCCCAGATCAGGCGGTAGAGCGCGAGCTGATCCTTCGTGAGGAATCGCGCGACGGACTTCGGGTCGCGATTCACGTCCGACGGTCGGATCGCCTCGTGCGCCTCCTGCGCACCGCCCCGGGACTTGTACGCGGGCGGCGCGTCGGGCAGATACTCGGCGCCGAGCCGCTCGGTGGCCCACCGGCGCGCGTCGCCCTGGGCATCCTGCGCGATCCGCACGGAGTCCGTGCGCATGTAGGTGATGAGACCGATGGCGCCTTCGTCGCCGAGCTCCACGCCCTCGTAGAGCTGCTGCGCCACCGTCATCGTCTTCTTTGCCGAGAAGCCGAGCTTGCGGCCGGCGTCCTGCTGCAGCGTCGAGGTGATGAATGGCGGGGCGGGATTGCGGCGTCGCTCGCCCCGGGTGACCGAGCGAACGACGAAGCGCTGCCCGTCGAGACGGGCGACCAGCGCCTGCGTCTGCGCCTCGTTCGTCAGCGAGGCCTTCTCGCCGTCCACCTCGCGCAGTGTCGCCTCGAACTCCGGCGGCTGCTTGGCGGACAGCCGCGCGCGCAGCGACCAGTACTCGACGGGGACGAAGGCGCCGATCTCGCGCTCGCGATCGACGATCAGGCGCACGGCGACGGATTGCACACGGCCTGCGGACAGGCCGCGCTGTACCTTGTCCCACAGCAGCGGCGACAGGCTGTAGCCGACGAGGCGATCGAGCACGCGACGCGCCTGCTGGGCGTCGACCTTGTGCATGTCGATCTTGCCGGGCTTGGTGAAGGCGGCCTTCACGGCCCGTTCGGTGATCTCGTTGAAGGTGATGCGATAAACCTTCTTCCGGTCGACGGCGAGCTCTTGGGCGAGATGCCAGCCGATGGCCTCGCCTTCGCGATCCGGGTCGGTCGCGACGTAGAGCGCCTCGGATTTCTCCGCGGCCTTCTTGAGATCCTCGAGCACCTTCTGCTTGGCGGGTGAGATCACGTACTTGGGCTTGAAGTTCTTCTTCGGGTCCACGCCGAGCTGCGACTTCGGCAGGTCCCGCACGTGTCCCATCGACGCCTTCACGATGAATTTACCGTCCAGGTACTTCTGGATGGTCTTCACCTTCGTGGGCGACTCGACGACCACCAGCGAACGCTTCGCCACTCTACGCTCCCCTCGACCGCGTGCCCATCGCGATCCATCGCTGTCCCGCCAGCTGCCGGGCCCAGCCGCCCAGCTCCAGCGACGTCAGGATCGCGCCGACTTTCGCGGCGTTCGTCCCTGCTCGAGCGATGAGTTGCTCGATGTGCTGCGCCTCGTCCACGCTTAAGAGTCCAAGCATCACGGCTTCGTCGCTGTCTGCGGCCGGACTTTCGAGCGCCATTGACGACACAGCCGCGGCGCGCACGCGGCGACGCCACGGCTCAGGTAATTCTTGCACGACATCATTCCAGCGCTCTACAAGTGTAGCACCGTCCCTCAGGAGCCTGTGCGCGCCGACGCTCGTCGGCGACGTGATTTTGCCCGGAACTGCAAACACTTCGCGCCCAAGGTCGGCCGCGAAACCGGCCGTGATCAAGCTCCCACTCCGCTCGGCGGCTTCCACGACGACTACCCCGAGCACGAGCGCCGCCAGCGTACGATTGCGAGTCGGGAAATTGTACGGAAGCGGCGGTGTCCCCGGTGGGAACTGTGTCAGGAGGGCGCCGCGCGCCTCCACCTCTCGCGCCAGCGGGACGTTCTCCGGCGGATAGACGACATCGATGCCGGCGCCGAGCACGGCCAGCGTGCGCCCACCGGCAGCGAGTGCGCCGCGATGCGCCGCGGTATCGATGCCGCGGGCGAAGCCGCTGACGATGGTGACGCCGCGTGCCGCCAGCTCGGCGGCGAATTTCTCGGCGACCTCGAGGCCATACGTGCTGGCGCGCCGCGATCCCACGACGGCGACCGCCAGCGCGTCATCCGGCAGCACCGTCCCGCGAACCCAGAGCTCCGGTGCGGGCGCGAGGGCTCGGAGCGCCTCCGGGTAGGCGGCGTCGGACGGATATATATGGATGGCGTCGGTCGTCATGCGGGAGCGAGGAGGCGGTCAGTATATCGCCGGCGCGCGAGCGATCAACGCCTCGCGGCGGATACGGCTCGGATCAGCGCACGTCCGCGGCGGCGGGCAGGAACGAGCGGGCCTTGCCGGCAGCCTCGCTTCGTGGGTACTCGCGCACCACGCGCTGCCACGCCGCCGTCGCCGGCGCGGGCTGATGCAAGCTCGCATGGCACATTCCGATGCGAAGCCATGCATCGGAAGCGGCCAGCGCACCGGGATCCATCTCGAGCACACGCTTGAACTCCCGCAGCGCTTGCGGATAGTCCCGCTGAACGTAATACGCTTCGCCGATCCAGTACTGCGCACGCGGCACCAGACCGTGCTTCGGATACTTCGCGACGAAGTCCATGAACTCGAGGACCGCCTGGCCGTGCTCGCGCGCTCGGAACGTCTTCAGCGCCGCGGCGAACGCTTGCTCGGGCGTTTCTTCGCGCGCGTCGCCTCGCGTCTCGGGGGTCGGCGCCGAGGCTGGCGTCACCGGCGGCGCCGCAACCAGCGGGCGCGCAACGGAGGCCGGTGTCGCGTCCGCCGTCGCTGGCGGCACGACGATCGCGGCGCGCGGGGTTTGCGCGGCGCCGCTCGGCCGGATGTCGTCCTCGGTCGCCTGCAGGCGCGTGCGAAGCCGCATGACCTCCGAAACGGTATCGCCCAGCGTCTGCTGCGTTTCCGCCGACCGCGCATCGAGTGACTGGACCTCGGCGAGCACCCGGGCGAGCTCCGCGGAGACGAGATCCTGCGCGAGACGAATCTCGGTGACTTCTCCTTGGACCTTCCCCACATCGGCTTGTATCTGTCGGACCGAAGCGCGCGTCGCGCAGCCGGCCGCGACGGCGGCGAGCAGAACGATCTGCACCTGATATACGACTCGAGGTCTCAGCGGCTAAGTTCCCGCATGACAATCACCTCGACGGCTTCGCCTTTTGCGACCGTCGTGTCACCGGCCAGCACGGCGAGCCCGTCCGCTTGAACCATGGAGCGCAAGATACCGGAGCCCTGATCGCCAGTCAGGCGCGCCGCCCACCGTCCGTCGTGTGGCTCGAGCGCGACGCGGAGGTATCCGCGGCGGGAACCCCGATTGGTGATCGGCGTCGCGGCAAGCGCGTGGATACGGGGTCGGTCGAGGCGACGCCGTCGCTGCATGGCGAGTAGCGCGGGCCGCACGAAGAGCTCGAACGTCACCATCGCCGAAACGGGATTGCCCGGCAGACCGAACACCGGGCGCGCTCCGAGCGAGCCGAAAGTGATCGGCTTGCCCGGCCGCATGTTGACCTTCCAGAGATGGAGCTCGGCGCCCGCGGCGACGAGCGCCTCGCGGACGAGATCGAGGTCGCCCACCGAGACGCCCGCCGACGACACCAGGACATCGGCCTCCCGGCCCCGGCGAATCCGTTCCTCGATGACGTTCAGCCGATCCGGCGCCACGCCGAGGTTGATGGCGACGCCGCCGGCGTCCATGACCTGCGCCATCAGCGAGTACGTGTTGGCGTTGGGGATCTGCGCCGGGCCGGGCTCGGCGCCGAGGTCCGCCAGCTCGCTTCCTGTCGACAGCACGGCGACGCGCGGGCGACGGGACACCTCGACCTGACTGTGTCCGAGCGTGGCGAGCAACCCGATCTCCGCGGGACCGAGCACGGTGCCGGCCTCGAGGACGACATCGCCGACGCGCACGTCCTCGCCGGCCGGTCGCACGTACGCGCCGCGCTCGCAGGCGCCTCGCAGCGTGAGCGTGGACTCGCGCGCGTCGACGTCTTCCTGGGGGACAACGGCGTCGGCACCGTCGGGCAACGGCGCACCGGTGAAGATTCGCATGGCCTCACCCGCTCGGATCGGCCGCTCCGGCAGCGCGCCGGCGACCACGCGGCCGACGACGCTCAGCGCCGCGCCCGCGCGCGTATCGGCCGCACGCAGGGCGTAGCCGTCCATCGAGGAGTTTGGCCACGGAGGAATGATGCGCGTCGAGCGGACCGGCTCGGTGAGCACCCGGCCGAGTGCCGCCAGCAGATCCACCCGCTCGGTAGCGAGCGGCCGCACTCTCGACAGGATCTGCGCCAGCGCCTCTTCGACGCTCAGCATGCCGCGAGTGTACTACGCACGCCGGTCACGCCGTGCCGACAGTGTGCGTTTCCACGACGCGCCACGGTCAGGGGCGCGTCGAGCCTTGGGGTGCGGGGGCCATCCAGAGGCCCCCTTATCCTCAATGAGGATGGGGGAGGTTGAAGACCGGCCGCACCCGCTGCATGTAGATGCGCCGGCTCAGCATGAACAGCGCGAGAAACCCCAGCGTGATCGCGAAATCGCGCACGCGGAACGGGAGACCGCTCTGCACGGAGACGGACGGAAAGATCACGAAGACCCGCTCGAGGAAGATGGCGACGAGACCGAAGAGCGCAATGAGGAACAGCGGACCATGTCGCTGCGGCGGTCGGCCGGTGAGGCGTTTCAGGAGATACGCGAACGGAATGAGCCAGCCCAGGCAGAAGATGACCCACGCCAGCGTCATCCACGGCTGGACGAAGAACCGGCCGACGAAGAACCGCGTCTCGATCGGCACGTTGCCGTACCAGATCACGAGGTACTGCGACCAGAAGAAGTACATCCACATGATCGACAGCGCGAACTGCAGCTTGGCCACGTCCTGCACCGCGGCCGGCGGGATGACGGCCAGGCCCCGCGCGTTGGCGCGGATGGTCAGGATCGACAGCAGACAGAACGCCGTGTAGAGCGCCGTCACCGCGAAGTAGCCGCCGAAGAGGCCGCTGTACCACACCGGATCGAGCGTCATCACGAGGTCGAACCCCCACAGCGACACGGTCACGAGCCAGAAGAACAGCAGCGCGGTGGCCAGGCGGTTGCGTCGCACTCGCACCGTGATGTCCCCGGGCGGCACGGAGTCGCGCAGGATGGCGGCCGCGAACACGAAGCAGACGATGAAGAGGACGGCGGCGAGGCCGAGTGTCCGGAGGAAGAAGAACGGGGTGTTCAGCCACGCCGCCTTCACGGCAATCGGGTGGAGCACCCACGGGTACAGCACCTCGCGGCCCAGGAAGAGCACGGCCAGCAGCACGAAGGCCACCGGCAGAAATCCGACCGTGGTCACCGTGATCCGGCGCACGCTCGGCGACCAGCGCGCCTCGGTGAGCTGCATCATCGCGCCGATGGCGGGGCCCGTCACCGCGAGTCCCGCCCAGAACACCAGGTTGACCAGATAGATCGACCACGTTCGGCCGGCGTCCGCGGAGGCGACGCCGAGGACAAACGCGATGGCGCCGACAGCAGCCAGCACGCCCCAGACGGCGGTCACGGCTTGGCCGTCCGCGCCGGCGTGGTCGGCACCAGCGAGCGCAGATAATTGACGACGTGCCAGGCCTCGTGCGACGAGAGCGCCTCACCATAGGCGGGCATGACGGCGCCGCCGACCATGATGTAGCTGTGCCAGTACCCGTCGGTGCGCTGACGATGCAGCTCGGCGTTCGTCAAATCGGGCGGAGGAATGAACTTCGTGGCCACCGGGCCGGTGACGCCTCCCTTCGCCTCGGGACCGTGGCAGGGCGCGCAGAAGACGTCGAAGCGCTCCTTGCCGAGGGCGATTGACTCGCGCGTCGGCTTGACCGGATTGGGAATCTTCGCCGCCACGTCGCGCTGCTCGCGCGGGACGAGCGGCTGCGTGCCGCGGGCCACGACGCCGGTGGGCATGGCGAAGACCCGCTCGCCCGGCTGGATGCGCGCCGTCTCCGTCATGTTGTTCACGAAGCGATAGGTCACCACGGCGCCCATGAGGCCGGCGGAGCCGGCCAGCAGCAGGAGGACCAGCATGAAGACGTATTTCACGCGCGGACCTCCTCGGCGCCGGCGCCCCGAAGGATGTCGCGCACCGACGGACTGCGCTCGGGCGCGCAGTGCACGGCCACGCCGAAGCGATCGTTGGTGAAGCGCGGATCATAGCTCGCCGTCTGCCGGAGGCGAGGCAGCCGGCCGAGAACGACCATGCCGATCACGGTGGCGATGCCGCCGAACAGCACCATCATCTCGAACATGATCACGATGTACGGCGGACTCACGGGGATGCCGATCGGCGGCTTGCCACCGACGAAGAGGCCCCACTTCAGCGAGGTCCACTGCGTCAGCAGCCATGCGGCCACCAGGCCGACGAGGCCGCCGAGCAGCGTGAACACACGCACGCGGCTCACCGGACGATCGCGCTCGAGGACGTCCTCGATCTCGTGGACGGGCAGCGGCGTGTACACGGTCAGGTCGTGATACCCCTTCGCCCGAAGCTCCTCGAGCGCGCGGACGGCGGTGTCCACGTGGGCGAAGACGCCGACCACCGTATTAGTGGCGGCCGCCATGCGCGGCATCCTTCATCGGCGGCGGAAGGGTCTCCTTCACCTCCACCACCGACAGCGAGGGCATCACCTTGATGAACCCGAGGAACAGCAGGAAGAACCACGCGAAGCTGCCAATGACGATGGTCGAGTCCGTGACGGTCGGGATGTAGATGCCCCAGGTGTACGGATAGAAGTCGTGGCCGAGCGAGGGCACGATGATGTTGAAGCGCTCGAACCACATCCCGATCAGAACGAGAATCGACACGAGGTAGAGCCAGAACGGGCTCGTCCGCGCAGGCTTCCAGAAGAGGATGAGCGGAGCCACGCAGTTGCAGAAGTACATGGTCGCCAGGGCCCACCAGTACGTGTTCGACAACCGCCAGAACAGCGACGCCTTCTCGATGTGATCGCCGCTATACCAGGAGGTGAACAGCTCGCACGCGTAGAAGTATGTCAGCACGAGGCCGGTGACCAGGACCAGCTTGGCCATGTAGTCGAGGTGGCGGTCGGTGATGTAGGCGAACAGGCCGAAGTAGTACCGCATCGGCAAGATCAGCACGATGACCATGGCGAAGCCCGAGAAGATCGCGCCGTCGACGAAGAACGGCGCGAACAGCGTGGAGTGCCAGCCGGGAACGAGCGCCATGGCGAAGTCCCACGACACCACGCTGTGCACGGACAGCACGAGCGGCGTGGCCAGCGCGGCGAGGAGCCCGTACGCGCGCCGATAGTGACGCCACTGGCTGTCCGTCCCTTCCCAGCCGAGCGACAGCATGGCGTACAGTCGCCGGCGCCAGCCGGTGGAGGCGTCGCGCAGAGCCGCGATGTCGGGGACAAGCCCGACGATGAAGAACACCGTGCTGATCGACAAGTACGTCGAGATCGCGAACACGTCCCACACCAGCGGCGACTTGAAGTTCGGCCACAGGTCGCGCTGGTTCGGGTAGGGCAAGAGGAAGTACGCAAACCACATGCGGCCCGCGTGGATCAGCGGGAAGAGCCCGGCCGTCATGACCGCGAAGATCGTCATCGCCTCCGCGCCCCGATAGATCGACGTCCGCCAGCGCGCGCGGAACAAATACAGCACGGCGGAAATCAGGGTGCCGGCGTGGCCGATACCGATCCAGAAGACGAACGTCGTGATGTACATCGCCCACATCTGTGGGACGCGCTTGCCGGCCGAGCCCATGCCGACGAGGATCTGATACGTCCATGCGAGGACGAAGCACATCAGCAGCAGCCCGACCACCGACATCCAGGCGAAATAGAGGTTGCCGGGCGTTCGCAGCGTGGCCAGCACGTCGCGGTTGACGTCGCCGTAGGTCGGGGCCACGGGCTCGCGACGCTCGACGACGCTCATGCGTGTCCCCTCACGACTTTCTTGAGATACGTCACGCCCGGCCGCGTTCCCAGCTCGTCGAGCACGGCGTAGGCCCGCGGCGCGTGAGAGAGCTTGCTGACCGCGCTCGCCTCGTCCTTGAGGTTGCCGAAGGTGATGGCCTGGGTCGGACACGTTTGCTGGCACGCGGTGGTGATGTCCCCGTCGCGCACCGGCCGCCGCTCGTCACGCGCGCGATCCTTGCCGGCGACGATGCGCTGGATGCACATCGTGCACTTTTCCATGATGCCGAGCTGGCGGACGGTCACGTCGGGATTCAGCTGAACCTCGAGCGGCGCTGGAAAATCGTAGTTGTACCAGTTGAAGCGACGCACGTGATACGGACAGTTGTTGCCACAATACCGGGTGCCGACGCACCGGTTATAGACCTGTCCGTTGAGCCCCTCCTCCGTCCGATAGGCCGCGAACACCGGGCACACCGGCTCGCACGGCGCGACTTCACAGTGCTGGCAGAACATCGGCATGAAGAAGTTCGGCGAGTGGTCGGCCGGCGCGCCGTCCTCGCGCCAGCGCTCCACGCGGAGCCAGTGCAGCTGCCGGCCGTAGGCGGCCTCCGCCTTGCCGACGACGGGGATGTTGTTTTCGGCGATGCACGCGACCGCACACGCCCCGCAGCCGAGGCACGCGTCGACGTCGACGGCCATGCCCCAGCGATTCGCCGGGTAGCGCTGGTCCGTGTACATCGTGAGCATCTCGTGCGGCTCGCTCTTTCCACGCAGCGCCTGCTCGCGCGCCGCCGTCAGGTCGACGTGGCGGGCGAGCTCCCGATGGTCCTGATCGAACGTTGCCTGCAGCACGGCCAGCGGCCGTCGCGCCCCCGTGCGCGTCAGCGTCACGCGCACGCCGAGGTACGCGAGACCACCCGACGCCGGATCGGGCGCGCCCGGGAGGAGCACCATCGGATTCTGCGTGGTGGATGGCGCGCCGACATAGCGCGGAACGTGATAGCGCGCGTAGCGATGGCCGATCGGGATGGCCACCGCCTTCGGGTGCAGCCCCGGCCGTGGGTACGCGGGCAGCTCGATGGCGCCGTGGGGCGAGCTGACCTTCACGATGTCGCCGCGCGCGATGCCGAGCGACTTCGCCGTCTCCTCGGCAATCTCGACCGGCGCGTCCCAGGCGATCGATGTCATCGAATCCGGCGTCTCCTGCAGCCACGCGCGCGTGGCGCTGCGACCGTCGTACATCCGCAGCGACGGGTACGCGAGCAGCGCGAAGCCACCAGCGTCGCCCTCCAGCTTCGCCGGCGGCATGTCGACGGGCGCCGGCTTGGCGGCCACGGACGTCGCCGGGACATCACGCCACACACCGCCCGCGCCGAGCGCCCCCGGCACATCGCCCTTCACCACCGGCTCCCAGCTCGCCTTCACGTACTGCTCGAAGGTCGCCCACGGTAGCGGCCCCTTGCCTTCCTCGCCGCCGAGCAACGTCCGCGCGACGGCGAGCAGGACGTCACCCATCGGCCGTGAGTCGCGGATCGGCTTCATGGCGGGCTGCAGCATGCCGATCACGCCCTCGCGCGGCGAGTAGTCACCCCACGACTCGAGCCAGTGCGTGTCGGGCAGCACGAGGTGCGCGAGCGCCGTGGTGTCGTCCGGCTGATTGGCGAACGAGACGATGAACGGCACCTTGGCCAGCGCCTCTGCGGCCTTCAAGCCGCCCGGCAGCGTGAACGCCGGATTGACGCCGGAGCCGAGCACGAGGGCCTCGATCTCGCCGGCCGCCATGGCCTGCACGAGGCGTGCGACCTCCGCGTACGGTGTGACCTTGCCATACGCCCAGTCGGCGCCGAACCGCACCGTGCGACCGATGTTGCCGACGGCCGCGTTCAGGAGATTGAGGGCGATCTGCGTCTGCGTCGCGTTCGAGCCGCTCACGGCCGCGCCGCCGCCGATGGCGAGGCTCGGCTTGCCGCGGCCGAACGTCTCCGCGACGTGCTGGATCGTCGTCGCGTCCACACCGCTTTCGTCGGCCACCCGCTTCACGTCGATCTCGGCGACGGCGCCCGCGTAGGCACGATCGGCCATGCCCTTCTCGACGAGAACTTTCAAGATGGCGAGCGCCAGCAGGCCCTCGGTCCCGGGCGCGTTCTGCACCCAGAGGTCGGCGTTGGCGGCGGTCAGCGATTGGCGCGGCTCGATGTGAATGGCGGTGCCCGCGCGGCCCTCGCGGAAAGCGTGCATGCGGGCAAAGGCGCCCGGATAGTGGACGTTGTTGATCCACGTCTCGACGAAGTCCGCGCCGAAGTTCAGCAGCACCTGCGTTTCGGCGAACAGGTACGACGGCACGGCGTCGCGCCCGAACGTCGCGCGGTTGGCGGCGCGGATCGCCTCATAGCCGAACGGCTCGAGCGTCACCCGCGGTCGCGCGCCCAGCGCCTGCCCGAAGCGATCGAGCAGCGTTCCGGTGCTGCCGTTCTCGAGCTGGCTCACGATGGCGATCGCGCGGCCCTTGTTGCCGCCGCGCAGCGCCGCCAGCTTCTCGGCGAGCGTCTTGAGCGCGTCGTCCCAGCTCACCGGCCGGAGCGCCCGCCCGTCCCGGATCTGGGCGCCCGCGAAGCGGTCGGGATGATACAGGCCCTGAAGCGCGGCCTGTCCCCGGAGGCAGAGCGCGCCCTGGTTCACGGGATGGTCGGGATTGCCCTCGAGCTTCACCACGCGGCCGTCGCGATTGCGGGCCAGCACGCCACATCCCGCGGGGCACTCCCGGCACACCGTCGCGAAGTACGACGCTACGCCCGGGATGAGCTGCTCGTTCGGCACCACCAGCGGCAGGATCGTCTCGGTCGCCTGCTGGCAGCCGCCGGCGGCGGCGGCCGCGCCGCCCGTGGCGACGATCTTGAAGAAGTCGCGTCGCTTCATGGCCGCCTCAGTGGTGACACGTGACGCAGTCGAGCGGGGCGCGCATGCCGCGCGTCGCGTTCTCCTTGCGGTGACAGTCGATGCACCAGCCCATGGAGAGCGGCGGCGCCGCCGGCCTGAAACCGGCGACACGCAGCAGATCGTTCACGACGCGCGGGCCGGTGCGGCCCGCCGCCGTCGTCATCGTCTCCACCGGTCCGTGGCACGTCTGGCAGCTGACGCCGCCGCGCACGTGGGGCTTGTGCGGAAAGTACGTGAACTCCGGCACCTTGAACACGCGCACCCAGGGAATCGGCTCGCTCTTGGCCCCGTACTGTGCGAGCTTCTGGATCTCCGGCTTATCGGCGGCGGTGATCTTGTGGCAGCCGAGGCACCGCTGCACCGATGGCAATCCCGCGTACTCCGAGCGCCGCGCGTCGGCATGGCAGTACTGACAGTCGATCTTGTACGTCTGCACGTGGGTGTTGTGCGGGAAGTCGATCGGCTGCATCGAGGGTTTGGCCGACGCCGGTTGACGAGTCCACGACGACACCACGAGGAAGATCAGGACGGCGAGGAGTACGACGCCCAGCGCGCCCACGCCCGCCTTCGCCATCGACAGTCGAACGCCCTCCCCCGAGCCGTGGATGAACCGCGAACGGAATGCGCGTGAAACATATCACTTGGTCAGAACCGAGTCAACGAACTACGCGACGCTCGCCATCGCCTGCGCCGCCACGCGCGCCGCGAGATCGATGTCGCTCTCGCTGTGCGCGAGCGAGACGAACGCCGCCTCGAACTGCGAGGGCGCCAGCGCCACCCCCCGCTCGAGCATGGCGTGAAAGAAGCGCGCGTAGCGCGCGGTGTCGGCGGCGCGCGCGCCCGCGTAGTCGCGCACCGCACCCGCGCAGAAAAATGCGGTGAGCATCGAGCCGACACGATTGATCGTGAGCGGCACTCCTGCCTTGTCGGCGGCCTCGGCGAGACCCCGCTCCAGCCGGGCGCCGAGGGCCTCGAGGCGGCCGTAGACTTTCCCGCCCTCGAGGGCGCGCAGCGTGGTGATGCCGGCCGCCACGGCGAGCGGATTGCCGGACAGCGTTCCGGCCTGATAGACGCCGCCGAGCGGCGACACGTGCTCCATGATCGCGCGCGGGCCGCCATACGCGCCGACGGGCAGACCACCGCCGATGATCTTGCCGAGACACGTGAGGTCGGGACGAACGCCGTAGAGCTCCTGGGCGCCGCCGTACGCGACCCGGAAGCCCGTGATGACCTCGTCGAAGATCAGCAGCGTCCGGTACGCCGTCGTGATCTCACGCAGACCGGCGAGAAATCCCGGCGCCGGCGGCACCACGCCCATGTTCCCCGCAACCGGCTCCACGACGAGGGCGGCAATCTCCGCGCCGCGCGCGCGAAACAGCTCGCGGACGGCGCCGAGGTCGTTGAAGGGCAGCGTGAGCGTCAGCTGGGCCAGCGCGGCCGGCACACCGCGACTGTCGGGAACGCCGAACGTGGCCCCCCCGGAGCCGGCCTTCACGAGCAGGCTGTCGGCGTGACCGTGATAGCAGCCGTCGAACTTCACCAGCAGCTCCCGACCCGTCGCGCCGCGCGCGAGCCGGATCGCGCTCATGGCCGCCTCCGTCCCGGACGAGACGAGCCGCACCATCTCCATCGACGGATAGGCGGCGGTGATCATCGCCGCCAGCTCCACCTCCTGCGCCGTCGGCGCACCATAGCTCGTGCCGCGGGAGGCGGCGACCGCCACCGCCTCCACCACCGCCGGGGGCGCATGGCCCAGGATGAGCGGCCCCCACGAGGCGACGAAGTCGAGATACTCGTGGCCATCCACGTCCCAGACGCGCGGGCCTTCACCGCGCGCGATGAAGCGCGGCTCGCCGCCGACAGAGCGGTATGCGCGCACGGGACTGTTGACGCCGCCCGGAATCCGCCGCTCGGCCTCGGCCAGCAGGCGGCGCGAGCGCGCGGTCTCCGCGGCTTCCGGGGAGGGATCGAGATCGCCGGCGTCGACACGCTCGAACGCGGCCGAGGCGCGGTTGAAGCGGAAGGCAGCCAGGGACTTCACCTCGCCGCCGATCACCGAGACGACCAGGTACGCCGCGCCGGGATACGCCGGCTCGCCACGCATGAGCGCCTGCGCGCGATCGGTCTCCGAGAAGTAGGCGCCGGCGTTCGGATGCGAGTGGTAGATGACCGAGAACTCGAAGCCCTCGTCGACCAGCCGGTTGAGCCGGAGCGCGTCGATCGGATCCATGTAGTAGGCGTTCCGCGCCGTGCGCGGGAAGGTGATCGGATCGCGTGCGTGCATCTGGTCCTGCACGTTGCGACAGGGCACGATGCGTCGCTCGGCGCCGCGGGTCACGATGACGCCGCAGCACTCGTTGGGGTACTCCGCCGCCGCCTGCTGCTTGATGGCGGTCACCTCGGCCGGCGTCAGCAGCATCGGCCGCCCGCCAGCGCCGGAATGATGGCGATCTCGTCGCCGTCGGCGAGCGGCGTCTTCAATCCGCCGGTGGCGTCGATCGCCTCGCCGTTCACGTAGATCGCGATGTGACGATGGACTTCGCCGCGCTCGTCGCGCACGAGCCCGCGCAGGGCGTCGTACGCGGCCTCCAGCTCGTCGAGGGCGGCGCCGACGTCGCCGGAGCGGATCTCGACGCGATCACGGTTGCTGGTGGCTCGGCGAAACGGCGTGGGGATATACACGGTGACCGCCATGACTCTCCTTGCTGGATCGGCCGCGCGCGCGTCAGCCGATGCTCAGATAACGCTCGCCGGTATCGGGCAGCACGGTCACGACGAGCTGTTCCGGACGCATGGCCGCGGCCACCTCGCAGGCCGCCCACACGGCGGCGCCGGCCGAGACGCCGACGAGCAATCCTTCCTCACGGCTGAGCCGTCGCGAGTACGCGGTGGCGTCCTCGTCGCGGACCTGCACGACGCGGTCGATCACGGTCTGGTTCAAAACGCCGGGGACGAAGGAGGCGCCAATGCCCTGGATGCCGTGCAGGCCCGGCCGGCCGCCGGAAAGCACCGGTGATTTCGCCGGCTCCACGCCGATGATCTTCACGCCCGGCATTTTCTCCTTCAGGACCTCACCAACCCCGGTGATCGTACCACCCGTGCCGACGCCGGCCACGAACGCATCCAGGCGTCCGCCGACCGCCTCCAGAATCTCGACGGCGGTCGTACGGCGATGGATCTCCGGGTTCGCGGGATTCTGGAACTGCTGTGGCATGAAGTACTCCGGATGCTCGCGCAGCAGCTCCTCGGCCGCGAAGACGGCACCGGTCATGCCTTCGATGGCCGGCGTGAGATGGATCTCGGCACCGAAGCGGGTCATCAACCGCTGCCGCTCGACGCTCATGTCCTCGGGCATCGTCAAGATCAGCCGGTAGCCCTTGACGGCGGCGACCATGGCGAGGCCGATGCCGGTGTTGCCGCTCGTCGGTTCCACGATCGTGCCGCCCGCCCGCAGGACGCCGCGACGCTCGGCGTCCTCGATCATCGATAGCGCCGTGCGGTCCTTCACACTGCCGCCGGGGTTGCGCGCCTCCAGCTTGGCCACGACCGCGGCCCCACCGGGCTTGGGCAGCCGGCGCAGGCGCACGAGCGGTGTGGCACCGATCAGGTCCAGCACGGACTCTGCGATCTTCATCTCCGCCTCGCTCAGATGTGGTACATCGGCCGCGCCTTGCTGCGCCGCTCGCGCGCGCGAAGCACGAGCTCGCCGAAGGTGAGCCGATCGACGACCTTCGACACCGCCTCCGCGATCTCCTCCCACAGCTCGCCCAGATCCGAGTCGGCGGCGCCGTTGCGCCGGGGCGCGGTGCCGGCCTCGAACGGCGCGCGCGTGCCTTCCACCGCCCGCAACACGGCGCCCACGGTGATCTCCTCCGGCGCGCGCGTCAGGTGGTAGCCGCCCGTGGAGCCACGCTTGGACGTCAAGAGGCCGGCACGCTTGAGCGAGAGCAGCACCTGCTCGAGATAGCGCTGCGGAATCCCCTGACGCGCAGCCACCTCCTGGATGGGGATGAGGCCGCGATCACGCTGCAGGGCGAGATCGAGCATCGCCTTGATCGCGTACTCGCCCTTGGCCGAGATTCGCATCCTGGGCTCGCCTCACCGCCAGCCGCGCTCGAGCAGCCGCGCGGCCGCGCGCGCGAAGTACGTGATGACGATGTCGGCGCCCGCGCGCCGGATTCCCGTCAGCGCCTCCATCATCGCGCGCTCCTCGTCGAGCCAGCCGAGCTGGCCGGCGGCACGAATCATCGCGTACTCGCCCGACACCGAGTACGCGGCGATGGGCACGGCAAAGTCCATCCGCGCGCGCGCGATCACGTCGAGATACGGCAGCGCCGGCTTGATCATGACGATGTCGGCGCCCTCGTCCAGATCGAGCGCGATCTCGCGCATCGCTTCCTGAGCGTTGGCCGGGTCCATCTGATAGCCACGCCGGTCGCCGAACTGCGGCGCGCTGTCGGCCGCCTCGCGGAACGGGCCGTAGAAGGCGGACGCGTACTTCGCCGAGTAGGCCATGATCGGCGTATCGCCGAACGTCGCATCGTCGAGCGCCTCGCGGATGGCGCCCACGCGTCCGTCCATCATGTCGGAGGGGGCCACGATGTCCGCGCCCGCCTCGGCGTGCGAGACGGCCGTGCGGGCCAGCAGCTCGACGGTCGGATCGTTGCGCACGGTGCCGTCCTCGACGATGCCGCAGTGGCCGTGGCTCGTGTACTCGCACAAGCACACGTCGGTGACGACGAGGAGGTCGGGCACCGTGTTCTTCACCGCGCGCACCGCCTGCTGCACGATGCCGTCGTCCGCGTAGGCCTCCGAGCCGCGCGGGTCCTTGTCGGCGGGAATGCCGAACAGCAGCACGGCGGGGATGCCCATGCCCGCCACGTCCTTGCACTCCTTCACGAGCTCGTCCACCGACAGCCGCGACTGGCCCGGCATCGATCGGATCGGCTCACGCACGGCCCGGCCGTGCACGACGAAGAGCGGGTACATCAGATCGTCGACGGCGAGCGTGGTCTCGCGCACCAGGTTGCGCACGAGCGGCTTCTCACGGAGGCGTCGGGGACGGATCGGCCCCTGGGCCATCATTCGCTCCTTCTGCCCCGCGGCGCGGGGCGCTTCGGAATGCGCGCGAAGTAGTCCGCGATGGCGCGCGCGAGCGCCGGGATCGTGTACTCGGCCGGCATGATATCCGTCTCGAGTCCGTATTCCGCGGCGGTGGCGGCGGTGATGGGCCCGATGGAGGCCACCGCCACCCGCCCGTGCCAGGCGCGGCGCTCCTCGTCCGTAAAGGCCTCGGCGAAGTTGCGCGCGGTGGACGAGCTGGTGAACGTCACCACGTCGATGCCGCCGGCGGCCAGGGCCTCGGCGAGGCGCGGAGCGCCGCCCTCCGCCTTGCGCGTCGCATACGCAGCCACCTCGGTGACCTCGACGCCGAGCTCGCGCAGGGACGTGACGAGCACGTCGCGCGTCTGCGCAGCGCGGGGTAGCAGCACGCGCTCGCCGGCGGCGAGCAGCGGCGCGAGCCGCGACACCAGGCCCTCGGCGCGATACTCGGCCGGCACGACGTCCACGCGCACGCCGTGCTCGCGCAGCGCGTCGGCGGTGGCGGGGCCGATGGCAGCGACGCGCCGAGCGCTGAGCGCCGTCCACGCGAGGCCGAGGGCGGCGAGCCGGCGATCGACCATGAGAACGCCGTTGGTCGAGGTGAAGACGATCCACGTGAAGCTGTCGAGCGCGCTCAGCGCGTGATCGAGCAGCTCCCAGGAGGGCGGCGGACCGATCACGATGGCCGGCGCCTCGATGACGCGGGCGCCGCTCGCCTGCAGCAGGTCCGTGAACCGCTGCGCCTGCGCCGCCGCGCGCGTCACCACCACGGTGCGCCCGGCCAGTGGCCGGGGCGGCGCGGCGGCGCGCGGCGACGAGCGCGAGGACGCGCCGCGGCTAGCGGCCATGACCCGCTCCCGCCGGCCGCAGCGCCACCACGGCGCCGGCGCCGCGCGCCAGCAGCGCCTCGGCCACGCGCGTGCCGAGCGCTTCGCCGCGCGCGGGCGCGTCGTCCGCAGACTCGCGCAGCAGCGTGCGGCCGTCCTCGCTCGCGACGACGGCGTCGATCAGGAGCCGGCCGCCGGAGAGCCGCGCGTGGGCCGCCATCGGCGTCACGCACGAGGCGCCTAGCCGGCTCAGGAACGCCCGCTCGGCGCCAGCGGCCACGCGGGTCGGCTCGTGATCGAGCGCCCGGAGCAGCCCGAGCGTCCGCGCATCGTCGTCCCGCGCCTCGACCGCGAGCACGCCCTGGCCGACGGCGGGCACGAACACGTCCGGCCCCAGCGCCTCGACGTGGCGCGGCGTCAGCGCCAATCGCACGAGCCCGGCCGCGGCCAGGAGGATCGCATCGTAGTCGCCGCTTTCGAGCTTGCGCAGCCGCGTGTCCACGTTGCCCCGGATGGGCTCGACGCGCAGATCGGCCCGAAGCGCCAGCGCGAGGGCGCGGCGGCGAGGACTCGAGGTGCCGAGCACGGCGCCCTCGGACAGCTCGGCGAAGCGCTGCGGCCGGCGACTCACCAGCACGTCGCGCGCATCGGCGCGCTCGGGAAACGCGGCGAGGCGCAGCCCACGCGGCAGCTCTGCCGGCAAGTCCTTCAGGCTGTGGACCGCCACGTCGGCGTCGCCGCGCAGCACGGCCTCCTCGATCTCGCGCACGAAGAGTCCCTTGCCGCCGACCGCGGCCAGCCGGGCCTCGGCCAGGCGATCGCCCTCGGTCCGCATCGGCACGATCTCCACGCGCGTCCCGGTCGCGGCCAGGCGGTCGCCGACGGCGCGCGCCTGAGCCAGCGCGAGCGCGCTGCCGCGCGTCGCCACGCGGATCATCCCCGCCGCCCCAGGCCGAACAGCTCGTGCACGACCTCGAGCCACGAGCGATGCGATCCGGCGCGCGAAGACTCGCGCAGCTTGGTGATGGGCGCGTGCAGGACCTTGTTGACGATCGAAGCGGCGAGCGCCTCGACGGCGGCGCGCGTCTCCGGCGTGGCGTCCGGCAGCCGCGCGAGCGTCTTCTTCACTTCGCCGCGGCTGATCTCCTCGAGCCGCTCGCGGAGCGAGACGATGGTCGGAATCACCTCGACATCGCCGAGCCGCGCCTTGAACTTGGCCACCTCGCGCTCGACGAGGGCCTCCGCGCGCTGCGCCTCGCGCAGCCGCTCGCGGATGTTCGAGTCGACGACCTGCTTCAGGTCGTCGATGTCGTAGCAGTAGACGTCCTCGAGGGAATCGACGCCGCGCTCGACATCGCGCGGGACGGCGATGTCGATGAAGAAGAGCGGACGGGCGCCGCGCCCGTCCATCACGCGGGCGACCAGGTCGCGGCTGACGATCGGCGTCGGCGCCCCGGTGGAGGTCACCACGATGTCGACGGCCGCCAGCGCGGTGGCCAGCTCGTCGAACGGCATGGCCGTGCCGGACAGCGCCCGCGCCATCTCCTGCGCGCGCGTCCACGTGCGATTCACGACGTAGATCGGGAAGGCGCCCTGCTCCACGAGGTGCTTGGCGGCGAGCTCACCCATCTTGCCGGCGCCGACCAGGAGCACCGCCCGGCGGCTGAGCCCGGCAAAGATCTTCTTCGCCAGCTCGACGGCCGCGAACGACACGGACACGGCGTGGCGGGCGATCTCCGTCTCGCTGCGCACGCGCTTGGCCACACCGAATGCCTGCGTGAAGAGCGTGTGCAGCGCCGGTCCCACCGTCTCGCACGATTGAGCGAGGGCGAAGGCGTCCTTCACCTGCCCCAGGATTTGCGGCTCGCCGATCATCATGGAGTCGAGGCTCGAGGCGACGCGGAAGGCGTGACGGATCGCGTCCTCGTCCTCGTGCGTGTAGAGCAGCGCCTCCACGCTGGCGGCCGCGATCCCCCGCTGCCGACACAGCGCACCGAAGACCGCCGTGCGCGCGGTACCGGCCGCCTCGGCCACGCCGTACACCTCGACGCGGTTGCACGTCGAGAGCACCACCGCCTCGCGCACGACCCCGGTGGCCACGACGTCGCGCAGGACCTCGGAGAGCTTGTCGGAGTCGAGCGCGAGCTGCTCGCGCAGCGCCACCGGCGCGTTCTTGTGGCTGAGTCCGGCCGCGAAGAGCGGCATCAGGCGCCGTGCATCCCGGGCAGGAAGAGACCGGCACCGAGCGTCAGGACGAGCGCGGCGAAGCCGATGATCGCGTAGTACGCGGCGCGGCGTCCGTGCCAGCCGCCCGCCGCGCGACCGGCCAGCGTGCCCGCGTAGATCACCCACGCGACGACGGAAAAGAACGCCAGCGGATCGGGCGCGAACATCGTGCCCCACGACGTGCGTGCCCACAGGGCGCCGAGGATGAGGCCGGTGGTGAGGAACGGAAACCCGATGGCGAGCGTGCGATACGTCAGGTGATCGAGCGTCTCGAGGGGCGGCAACCGGTAATAGAATCGCCCCGGCCGCTTGGCGCGAATCTGTCGCTCCTGGAGCAGGTACATGAGCGCGCCGGCGAAGTTCAGCACGAAGGCCGCGATGCCGATGAGCGCCAGCGCGATGTGAACCCAGATCCACGCGCTGCCGAGTGCCGGTGCGAGCGTCGGCGGCCCACCGACCGTGGCCTTCAGGCCGAGCATGAGCACGACGGGCATCACGAACGCGCCCAGCACCTTCAGTCCCGACCGACGCTCGACGATCATGGCCACCAGCACGACGACCCAGATCGCCACCGAGACCGCGTCCGACAGGCTGGCGAGGGGCGGTCGTCCGGTCTCGACGGCGGCGACGACGAGCGCCACGGTGTGGGCGGTCCAGCCCGTCGCTGTCGCCAGCGAGGCGAGGCGGTGCGTCGCCTCGTGGCGCTGCACGAGGTAGGCGAAGCTCAGACCCGTGGCGCAGGCGTATGCGACGATCGCGGCGTTCAGAAGATAGCTGTACATGGTCTCAAAACGTCAAATCGACCGCGAGTTTACCACAATCCCGATGCGCTGAGCGGGATCAGCGGGTGACGATCAGGTCGAGGAGGCCAGGGACAGGCTTGCGAAAATCCTCACGTCGAGCCACCACGTCGAGATGCGGCGTCGACCAGTCCTCCAGGAGCGGCGGTCCTCCATTCCAGCGCTCACGCCGGTCGAGCTCCTTCAGATAGCCGCGGCAATGCCGACACGCCGAGATCACGTAACCCTCGTCGGCGCCCTCCGCCTTCAGTCGATAGAGCGGCTGCGTGCCCTCGACGCCGCACAGCGGGCAGCGCAGCTTCGCGAAGCTCCACGCGCCACCGCAGAAGTGACACGCCAGCCGGCGGTGGCCGCCTTCGATCACGTCGATGAATCCCGGCGGTGCTCCGCAGAACGGGCAGACGCCGCGTGCCCACTCGGCGCCGTCGAGATGCGCGCGCGCGCCGGCCAGCCACGCCTCGAGCCACGGGCGCAGCGCCGCGCACGCGACGGCGGCCACCGCTTCACTGTCGAGGCCGCTCGCTGCTTCCGCGGCACCGTCTCCGATGCCACGAGGGGTCGGGAGGAGCGACAGCGGCGTCACCGCGCGAGCGTCCCACGCGGCGGCCAGTCGCTGCAGCGCCGGTGCGCGGGCGGGGTCGAGCGCTGCCAGGTGCTCCATGACCGCGCCGAGGATGTCCTCGATGTCGTCGGCGCCGGCTGGTGGTGGCGTCGTCACCGTGAGCGGTAGCCCGCGCTGCCACTGATCGCGGCACTCGGTGAGCGTCCACACCCGCGTGGCGGCCCCGCCGACGCCCGCCCAGTGCTCGAGGATATCGGCATACAGGGCGAGCGTCGGCGCAAGATCGCGGCGACGCTCGAGAATCGCCGCCCACGCCGGACGCAGGTCGAAGCTAATGAGACCGCCGGCTCAGCGTCCGCTATCCGTGCTGCGACATCAGGACCACGTACCGCAGTACGAACCCCCCGGCCAGCACCAGCACGGCCGACACCACGCCGAGCGCGCGCACGCGGTGGCCGAGCACATTCAGCAGGAGCGGCACCACGAGGCCGAGACCGACGAGGCCGCCCCAGAACAGCGGTGCGTAATGGCCGCTCGTGAGCGGGCGGGCGGCCGAGCCGAGCAGCACCAGAAACGCCGCCAGAACGACGAGCTCCACGATCATCGAGTAGCGATCGGCACGCTCGATCTTGCGCCATGCCTCGCCGGCCGCGCCGCCGGTCATGAACATGATCAGGGCGACGGCGGCCATCCCGGTCGATGCGCCAGAGGCCAGGAAGAGCGCGCCCATCAGCCGGGCGTCACCCCAGAACGGCAGCGCCGTGTTGCTCAGCAGCACGCCGGTGTAGCTCGCGAGAAAGAAGCCAAAGAGCGTTCCGACGAGACCGATCTTCCGGCGCAGCGCCGCCCGCGACGGGTCCGTGGTGAAGCTCAGCCACGACGACACGAACGTGAATGCGCCGAAGATGCCCACGCCCCAGGCGCCGACGGACATCGGATCGGTGGGCTTCAGCACACGCATCATGTTGAGGAACCGAGACGGCACGCCGAGGTCCACGATCAGCAGCAGCCCGCACAGCACCACCAGCGGCAGCGAGAGCAGATATCCGATGCGCGCGACGGTGCTGTCCCGGCGGCTGCCGAAGTTGTCGGCGATGGCGGCGGTGAAGTACGCGCCGCCGGCGATGCCGCCGAGAAAGAAATACCAGACGATCGACATCTCCCAGCCGGGGGCCTTCAGCATCACTCGTCTCCCTTTCCGCGCTCGCGAAACGCCAGCAGCGCGCCGAGCCCGACCACGAGGGCAGAGCCGATCGAGAGCAGGGAGTCGACGAACACGTTTCGCTGGGGCACCTTGGGATCGGCGGGCAGGTTGTAGACGGACGGCTTCGAGAGCAGCAGGAAGAAGGCGTTGAGGCCCCCGAGGAAGCCATTGGAGTCGGCGCCGTAGAGGTGCGCCTCCTTGAACCCCATCGCCTTGAGCGTCTCCACGCGCTTTTGCGCCTTGGCCACGAGCTCGTCGCGGAAGCCGAACTGGATCGACTCCGTCGGACACGCCTTGGCGCAGGCGGGACCGAGGCCGTTGTGGATGCGATCGTTGCAGAACGTGCACTTCGTCGCGGTGCCCGTCTGCTCGTTGAAGGCCACGACGCCGAAGGGGCACGACGACACGCAGTACCGACAGCCGTTACAGACGTCCTGGTTGATGTTGACGGTGCCGTACTCGGTCCGGTAGATGGCGCCGGTCGGGCACGCGTCGAGACAGCCGGCCTGCGCGCAATGCTTGCAGACGTCGGACATGAGGAGCCAGGCGAGGTCGCCGTTCTCCTTCGGCTCCTCGACGAACCGCACCAGGCGGAACGTCTTGTCGGTGAAGTGCTCGTGGTTCTGGTAGCCGCCGGTCCACTCCGGCTGCTCGAGGCCGAGCTCATTCCACTGCTTGCACGCCACCTGGCAGGCCCGGCAGCCGATGCACAGGGACGTGTCCGTGAACATCGCCAGCGTGCGGGCCATGACTACACCACCCCCTTCTTCAGGTTGCAGACGAAGGCTTTCGTCTCCTGGATGTAGACGTTGGGATCGCCGACGGTGGCCGACAGGTCGTTCGTGATGTCACCCATGCTCCCCGGCAGCTCGGGCACGCCTTTCCAGCCCCAGTGCCACGGCACACCGATCTGATGAACGGTCTTGCCGTCGATGACGAACGGCTTCAGGCGGTGCGTGACCATGGCGGTGAGATGCACCTTGCCGCGCGGGCTCGACACCGTCACCTTCTCGCCATTCTCGATCCCGAGCTGCTTGGCCAGCTCGTGACTGATCTCGGCGAAATGCGCGTAGTGCAGCTCGGCCAGCATCGGGAGGTAGCGTGACATCACGCCCGACAGATGATGCTCGGTGAGGCGATACGTCGTGATGACGTAGGGAAAGTCCGGTGAGCCGACCGGCGCCAGCTCGTTCCGCTGGTCGGCGATCTTCCAGATCTTTGCCACTGGATTGATCTGCTGCTTGGAGAGCAAGTTCTTCGTCGGCGACTCGACCGGCTCGTAGTGCTCGGGGAACGGTCCGTCGTTCAAGGGGCCGAAGAAGCCGCCGACCAGATCGGCGCGCATGATGAAGGGCTTGTCGCCGTTCTTGGCGTCGGGCGCCAGGAACGCGTTGAAGTCCGGAACGTCGAGCCCCACCCACTTGCCGGGCTTGTCGTCGGGCTTCTGGCCCGGCGCGGCCGGATCCCACCAGATGAGCTTCTTCCGCTCGCTCCACGGCTTGCCCTGCAGGTCCGCCGCGGCGCGGTTGTACAGGATGCGTCGGTTGGCCGGCCAGGCGAAGCCCCACCCGTGAGCAAGGTAATCGTTGGCATCGGCTGGCTTGCGGCCAGCGGCCTTGTTCACGAGTTTGCCGTCCGGCGTCTCGTTGATGACGCCGGTGTAGATCCAGCAGCCGGAGGCCGTCTTCCCATCGTCGGTCAAGGCGGCGAACGACGGGACCGCCTGCCCCTTCTTGAACAGAACCTTGCCGTCCTTGTCCGTGATGTCCGCCGTCGCGAAGCCGTTGATCTCCTTGAGCACCTGCACCATGTCGGGATGATCCGGCTTGTCGCCGTACGTGAAGTTCGCGGCCAGAAAGCCCTTGTCGCGCTCCTTCTTCGAGGCCGCGTACATCTTCTGGAGGCGATGCGCCAGCGTGCAGAAGAACTGGGCGTCCGTCTGAACGTCCCCGGGCGGCTTGACCGCCGCCTCGTGCCACTGGATCAGGCGCATCGTGTTCGTGAGCGAGCCGTCCTTCTCGGCCGCCGGCGCGGCCGGAACGAAGAACACTTCCGTCTGAATATCCTTGGGATTGCTGCCGGGCGCCTTCCAGACCTCGGCCGTCTCGGTCAGGAAGATGTCGACGACGACGAGCCAGTCGAGCTTCTGCATGGCGGCGCGCGCGAGCTTCGCATTCGGGCCACCGACGGCCGGATTCTGCCCATCGGCCAGGAAGCCCTTGATCTTGCCCGCGTACATGTCGGCGAAGATGTGCTGGTGGCTGTAGGCGTCCGCGGATGCGCGCTTGGGCAGCCACTGATAACCGAATTCGTTGCCGGCGTGCGCGCCGTCCCCGTAGAACGCCTTGAGCAGGCTCACCATGAACTTCGGCCGATTGACCCAGTACCCGCCCTTCGGCGTTTCCTTCTCGAGGTAGGTCTTGAGATCCGGATGCGCATCGCGCAGCGGCATCGGGAGATAGCCCGGCAACTCGTGGTAGAGCAACTCGAGATCCGTCGCGCCCTGCACGTTGGCGTGACCACGCAGCGCCACGATGCCGCCACCGGGCCGGCCGATGTTGCCGAGCATCAGCTGCAGCATGCAGAGCGCGCGAATGTTCTCGACGCCGTTGGTGTGCTGCGTCAGGTTCAGCGCGTACGTCACCGTGCCCGTCTTTTCGGGGCCCGACGTGGAGCAGAAGAGCTGCGCGACTTCCTCGAACTTCGCCTTCGGGATACCGCATACGCGCTCGACCATCTCGGGCGTGTAACGGCTGTAGTGACGCTTGAGGAGCTGGAACACGCTCTGCGGATCCCGGAGCGTCAGGTCGCGCTTCGGGTTGCCTTCGCCATCCAGCTGGTACTTCCAACTCGAGCGGTCGTATGTCCGCTTCGCCTCATCGTAGCCGGTGAACAGGCCGGCGAGATCGGTCGGCGTCTTGAACGCCGGATCGATCAAGAACGAGGCGTTCGTGTAGTGAACGACGTAATCCTTGAAGTAGAGGTTCTTCTGGATCGCGTAGTTCATCAGCCCGCCGAAGAACGCGATGTTGGTGCCCGAGCGCAGCGGCACGTGGATGTCCGCGGCGGCGCTGGTCCGCGTGAACCGCGGATCGACGTGGATGATCTTGGCGCCGTGCTCCTTGGCCTTCATCACCCACTGGAAGCCGACGGGGTGATTCTCGGCCATGTTCGAGGTGATCATGATGACATCCGTGTTCTGGATGTCGATCAGATTGGTCGTCATCGCCCCGCGACCGAACGTGGTCCCCAAAGCTGGGACCGTGGCGCTGTGTCAAACCCTGGCCTGATGCTCGTGATAGACGATGCCGAGCGTGCGGTTCAGCTTCGACAGGAGGTAGCACTCCTCGTTGTCGATGCAGGCGGAGCCGAGCGAGGCGATCGCATCGAGGCGGTTGACGACGACGTCCTTGCCGTCCTTGTCCTTCTCGCGCTCGACGAAATGCTTTTCGCGCGTGTCGTAATAGCGCTTGGCGATCTCCTCGTACATCCAGGCCAGCGGCTTCTCCTCCCACTTGTCCGAGCCGGGCGCCCGATACAGCGCCTTCGTGGGCCGGAGCGGGTTGTTGGAGAGCTGGATGGTCGCTGCGCCCTTCGGGCAGAGCCGGCCGAGCGTGTGCGGCGTGTCCGGGTTGCCCTCGATGTCGATGATCTTGTCGTCCTTGGCGTAGATCAGCTGTCCGCAGCCAACCGCGCAGTACGGGCACACGCCCGCGAAGGCCTTGGCCTCCTTGATGCGGAGTGACACCGCGGCCGCCTCGACGGGAGCCAAATCCACACCCACCCCGACCGCGACGCCGCTTGCGGTGGCTCCCCCGTACTTCAGGAAGTCACGTCGTGACAAACTCATGGCGTTCCTCCTTGCCGGCGGACTGCGCCGTGATCAGGCAAGACCCGTGTTGGAGTGATGCTCACCACTCCGGGCTCGAAAGCTCGTCCCACACGCGACGCACGACGACAATGCGCTCCGGCCGATCCGCCGGCCCTTCGAGGCGCACGATGTCGCCGGGGTTCAGCATCGCGAGATCGGCGCGGATGCCCTCGTCCGTCGCGACCAGCGTCGTCTCGGAACAGGAGAGATCCGTGCAGGCGTCGGCGACGCCCTTGACTCGAACTCGGCCGCGCGACGTATCGACGGAAACCACGATGTGGCGGTCCTTCTGCAGCGACTCGGTGAAGCTCATCAGCCTACCCTCCCTCGCCCCCGGGGGGCTCCAGGCCGAGATCGGATGGGCCGAATCCTACGGGTGGTCAGACCAGCATGTCAAGTTTGCACAGCAGGGCAACCACTCAATCTTGTGAAACTTTCCACGTCGCGCCGCCATCGCTCGCGTCTACGGGAGCATACAGGCGGCAACACTCGTCAAGAAGCGTGCGCGCGCTCGCGACATCGCCGGCCTCCAGGTAGCCGATGATTCGCCGGCGTATGTCGAGCGCGACGATCGGCGCGTCGGCGACCGGGTTGTACAGCTTGCCGAGCTCGCGAAGAATCGCGTTCACGCGTGGTGTGTCATGAAGGTACGCGCTCGCCTCGCGGAACAGATCGAGGGCGTAGTCGTCGCGCTTGTTGCGTCCCTTGTCCTTGCCGCCGAAGCGCCGCTTGAAGGCGCGTTCGGCGGCGGACTCGATGCCTTCGTCGCCGCTCACGGCCGCGCGAGCTCGCCGTCGAGCACGAGGGCCGTACCGGCGTAGAGGTTCAGCGTATCGGGTCGCACATAGCCACACACCGTCACGTTGAGCTGCTCGGCCAGCGCCACCGCCATCTCGGTCGGTGAGGTGCGCGATGCGACGATGGGGACGCCCATCCGCGCGGCCTTCAGCAGCATCTCGGACGAGATGCGGCCGGTGGACAGCAAGATGCGATCGCGCGTGTCGATGGCGTCGAGGAGCGCACGGCCCTTCACCTTGTCCACCGCGTTGTGACGTCCGACGTCCTCGGCGACCGCAAGCAGCCGCTCGCCGTCGTAGAGGGCGGCGCCGTGGATACCGCGCGACCGCTGATAGTGCTCGGCGGCCTGGAAGAGCTGCTTCATCCCGAGCGCGAGCTGCTCGGGACGCACCGTGAGTGACGAGCGGAGGCGCGGAAAGAGCCGGTGGTCGATGCGGAACGTGATGCCGCCTCCGCAGCCGGACGTCAGGATGCGCTCGGTGGGGAGCGTCACCGGCGTGGCCAGCGTCACGTCGGCCCGGCCGTCGACAGCCGAGATGTCGAGAGCGACGATGTCGTCGCGGGCCGCGATGACCTTCTCCATCCAGAGATAGCCGACCACCAGCGCATCGAGCATCGTCGGCGAGCAGAGCAGCGTGAGGAACTTCTCGCCGTTGACGTAGACGGTGAGCGGCTGCTCGCGAACGACCTCGGCTGCCACCTCGGTGCTACGGCCGCCGCGAACGGTCAGATACGTGCGCATCGCACTCCGCGCGTATTCTAGCCCGGGTAACGCACGCGGACCAGCACCAGCCCGTGCGCGGGCGCCGTCGGCCCCGCCCGCTCGCGCGAGCGAGAGGCAAGCACGTCGCGGAGCCACTCCGCGGGCTGCGCGCCGCGACCGACGTCCACCGCGCTGCCGACGATGTTGCGCACCATGTGGTGGAGGAAGCGCTCGGCCGAGACGAAGATCGCGACCCGCGCGCGCCGGCGCACGACGTGCACGGCGTCCACCGTGCAGACGGGCGGCGCCGCTGCGCCCGCCGACGCGCAGAAGGCGCTGAAGTCGTGACGGCCGTGCAGCGGAGACAGCGCCGACCGCATCGCGACCACGTCGAGCGGGGCCGCCACGTGCCAGGCGATGCGCCGCCACAGTGGTGCAGCGACCGGGCCGTTGTCGATGAGATACCCGTAGCGCTTGCCGAGGGCGGCGCGCCGCGCGTCGAAGGTCGAGGGCGCATCCGCGGCGCTCAGCACGCGAATGCTCGCCGGCAGCGCGGCGTTGAGGGCGCCGCGGACGGCTCCGGCGTCGAGCGATGCCGTGATCGACAGCGATGCGACTTGACGGAGCGCGTGGACGCCGGCGTCGGTGCGGCTGGCGCCGACCACGCGGGCGTCCGCACCGAGAAAACGCCGCGCGGCGTCGAGCACCGCCCCCTGCACCGTGGGCGCGTCGGGTTGGACTTGCCAGCCGTGAAAGTCGGTGCCGTCGTACGACAGCACCAGTCGGAAGACTCGGCGAGAGCCTATCGCGACGGAGTGCGGGGGCGCGACCCGCGGGTCGGCACGAACGTCAGCCACACCACCGCCACGAGAACGAAGAGCGTGATGCCGACCACGGTGTCCCAGTCGAGCCCGCCGAGGACCGGCGGCCCGGATTCCTGCAGCCAGCGCTGACGATCGACGTCCTTCGGCTCGTACACCATCGGATTGTAGCCGGCGATCGACTCGACGAGGCGCGCCACCCGGGGCACCACCACGTAGGCGACGACGAAGATCGTGAAGATGACGGCGAGGTGGAAGCGTCCCTGGTATCCAAAGTGCCGGTGATACGCACGCCGGAGTGACATGGCCGACTCCTTCCGGGCCGTCCGGCCCTACGAGTCGAGCAGCAACTCGGCGATCTGCACGGCGTTGGTCGCCGCCCCCTTGCGCAGCTGATCTCCGACCACCCAAAAGTTGAGCGCGCGCGGATGCGAGAGATCGTCGCGTATACGACCCACCCAGCAGTCGTCCTGTCCCTCGACGCTCACCGGCATGGGATAGCGCTGCTCGGCGGGGTCGTCGCAGACCTTGAGCCCCGGGAACCGCGCGAACACCTCGCGTGCGCGCTCGGCCGAGATCTTCTCGTCCGTCTCCGCGTTGACGGCCACGGAGTGACAGGTGAAGACGGGGACGCGCACGGTGGTGGGGGCGATCGGCAGGTCAGGCGTCTCGAGAATCTTGCGCGTCTCGTTGACGAGCTTCATCTCCTCGCCGGTGTAGCCGTCCGGCCGGAACGCGTCGATGGCGGGAATGAGATTGAACGCAATGCGGTGCGCGAAGTGCCGCGGGACCATGGCTTCGCCGCGCGCCCACGCCAGCGTCTGCTGACGAAGGTCTTCGATCCCGTTGACGCCGGCGCCGGAGACCGATTGATACGACGTCGCCACCACGCGGCGCAGGCGGGCGGCGTCGTGCAGCGGCTTCAGCGGCATGACGGTGACGATGGTCGTGCAATTCGGCGACGCCACGATGCCGTGGTGGCCTTTCACGGCGTGGCCGTTGATCTCGGGCACGACGAGCGGGACCGCAGGATCCATCCGAAACGCGTTGGATTTGTCGACGACGACGGCGCCGGCCCTGGCGATCACCGGCGAAAATTCCCGCGACTGGGCGGTGCCGGCGGCACAGATCGCGATCTGCACACCTTTGAAGGCGGCGGGCTCGATGCGCTGGATCCGCAGCGCATCGCCCTTGAACGTCACCGTCTTGCCCACCGAGCGCTCGGAGGCGAAGACACGGAGCTCGCGGATCGGGAATTTGCGCTCCTCGAGGATGCGCAGCGTCGTCGAGCCCGCCGCTCCGGTGGCTCCGACGACCGCCATCGTGATTCCCGACGCCATCAGACGACCTCCAGCTCCTTGACCACGTGGTCGGCCATCTCGCGCGTGCCGAGCTTCTTCTCGCCCGGCGCCGCGATGTCGCCCGTGCGATGCCCCGCTTGGAGAACACGCAGCACGGCCGCTTCGATCCAGCCGGCGGCGTCGCCCATGTTCAGAGAGTACCGCAGCAAGAGCGCGGCCGACAAAATCGCAGCCAGTGGATTGGCGATGCCTTTGCCGGCGATGTCGGGCGCGGTGCCGTGCACGGGCTCGTAGAGTCCGAACGGTCGCCCGCCTCCGCCGACGGAGCCCAGCGACGCCGAGGGCAGCATCCCCATGGAGCCGGCGAGGATCGCCGCCTCGTCGGAGAGGATGTCGCCGAAGGTGTTCTCGGTCACGATGGTGTCGAAGTGTGTCGGCTTGTGCACCAACGCCATCGCGCAATTGTCGACGAGCACGTGCTCCAGCGTCACGTCGGGATAGTCCGCTCCCACCCGGCTCACCGTCTCGCGCCACAGCTGGGAGACCGCGAGCACGTTGGCCTTGTCGACGGAGGCCAGGCGCTTGCGTCGCTTGCGCGCGACCTCGAAGCCCACGCGCGCCACGCGCTCGATCTCGGCCGTCGTGTACGCCATCGTGTTGACGCCGCGCTCGCCGCCGTCCGGCAGCCGCTGGCGGCCGCGCGGCTCGCCGAAGTAGAGACCTCCCGTCAGCTCGCGGATCACCATGATGTCCGTGCCTTCGACCACGGAGCGCTTCAGCGGCGATGCGTCAACGAGCATGGGAAAGCAGGTGGCCGGCCGGAGATTGGCGAAGAGATCGAGGTCCTTGCGCAGCCGCAGCAATCCTCGCTCCGGCCGCTGCTCCTGCGGCAGCGTATCCCACTTCGGCCCGCCGACGGATCCGAAGAGGATCGCGTCGGCCCGCCGGCAGACCGCCAGCGAGGCGTCGGGCAGCGGGGAGCCGGTTGCATCGATGGCCGCGCCGCCACAGAGCGCCTGTTCAAAGGTCAACGAGAGGTTGGCGCGGCGTGCCACCGCCTGCAGCACGCGCACGGCCTCGGGGGTCACCTCCTGTCCGATGCCGTCGCCGGGTAGCACCGCGATCGTGTAGGTGGTCATGCCTGCTCGCTCCGTCCTCTCTGGCTCTCGGTGGATGTCACGAATGCTCCCGCCCGGCCGCCTCCGCCGCGCTGCCCACGGCCGGCGTGCGTCCACCCACCAGACGCCACACCGGACCGGAGAGCGCGTAGCCGGTGAAGACGATGAAGAGGAAGACCTCGTGTTTCGTGGCCACGATCATCACGGCGAGCACGACGATCAGCAGCGATTGCACGGGTCGGCGTCGCGCCCAGTCCACTTCCTTGAAGCTCCAATAGCGGAACGTCGACACCATGAGCAGCGCCACCAGATACGTCATCACCGCGATGGCGCCACGCATCCAGCGCGTCAGCTCGTCCTCGTGCAAGAAGATGACCGTCCCGCACACCACGGCCGCCGCCGCCGGGATCGGCAGGCCGACGAAGAAGCGCTTGTCGGTGGTGCCGGTGAAGACGTTGAAGCGCGCCAGACGCAGACCGCCGCAGATCACGAACAGGAACGCGGCGAACCACGCCGGGCGTCCGAGGTCGCGAAGCGCGAACGCGTACAGGAGGAATGCCGGTGCCACGCCGAAGGAGACGACGTCGGCGAGCGAGTCGTACTCCACGCCGAACTGGCTGGTGGCCCGCATCAGCCGCGCCACGCGGCCATCGAGCGCGTCCATGATCATCGCGACGAAGATCGCCACCGCGGCCTCGGCGTACCGCGCGTCGACGGTCAGCAGCATGGCGAAGAATCCGCAGAACAGGTTGCCGGTGGTGAGCAGGCTCGGCAGAAGGAAGATGCCCGTCCGGCGCCGCTCGCGCAGCTCCTGCCAGGGCCGTCGCCGGACCCGCTTGCTGTGACGGCGCGGGATCACGCGAGCAGGCCCACCACGGTGACGCCGCCGATCACGCGATCGCCGACGTTCACGCGCACGTCGGTGCCCTTCGGCATGTAGCAATCGGTGCGCGAGCCGAAGCGGATCATGCCGAACCGCTCGCCGGCCTCGAGCTTGTCGCCGGCGCCGACGCGGCACACGATGCGCCGCGCGACCACGCCGGCCACCTGCACCACCGTCACGCGCGCGTCGTCGCCCTCGATGCGCACCGCGCAGCGCTCGTTGACCTCGCCGGCCGTCGGGTCGTACGCGGCGACGAACTTGCCCGGCGTGTAGACGACATCCCTCACGAGGCCGGCGATCGGCGCGCGGTTGATGTGCACGTCGAGCGGCGACAGGAAGATCGAGACGCGGCGCGATGGTCCCACGAAGGGATCGACGGCGTCCTCCACCGACGTGACGCGGCCGTCGGCGGGCGCCAGCACGCCGTGGCGGACGGCGGGAATGGCGCGCTCGGGATCACGGAAGAAGCCCAGCGATGCCGCGGAGGCGGCCCAGAACGGTACCGCCAGCCGCCGGTGGCCGAGCAGGCTGAGCCCGAGGGCGGCCAGGGCCGGTCCGATGACGAACGGCCAGCCCTCCTTCGCGACGGGAACTCGTGAGGCCATCACTCCCTCGGCGGCTTGATCCAGGACATCATCGAGCGCAGCCGCTTTCCCACCTCTTCGATCTGGTGATCGGCGTCGCGGCGCCGCATCGCGAGAAAGCCGGCCCGATTGGCCTGGTTCTCCAGCACCCACTCGCGCGCGAACTGTCCCGACTGGATCTCGCCCAGGATCTTCTTCATCTCGCGCTTGGTCTCCTCGCTCACGACACGCGGACCGCGCGTGTAGTCACCATACTCGGCGGTGTCCGAGACCGAGTAGCGCATGTATGCCAGGCCGCCCTGGTAGAAGAGATCGACGATCAGCTTCATCTCGTGCATGCACTCGAAGTACGCCACCTCCGGCTGGTAGCCGGCCTCCACGAGCGTCTCGAACGCCGCCTTGATCAGATGCGAGACGCCCCCGCACAGGGTTGTCTGCTCGCCGAACAGGTCGGTCTCCGTCTCCTCCTTGAAGGTCGTTTCGATCACGCCGGCCCGCGTGCAGCCGACACCGCGCCCGTAGGCAAGCGCGAGGTCGCGCGCCTTGCCCGACACGTCCTGGTACACGGCCACCAGCGCCGGCACGCCGGGGCCCTGCGTGAAGAGATCGCGCATGACGTGCCCGGGCGCCTTCGGCGCGATCATCGTCACGTCGACGTCCGGCGGCGGCACCACCTGGTTGAAGTGGATGTTGAAGCCGTGCGCGAACATCAGCATCTTGCCCTTGCCGAGCGCACCCTTGATCGACTCCTCGAAGACCTGACGCTGGCTCTGGTCGGGCAAGAGGATCATCACCACGTCGCTCGCCTTGGCCGCCTCGGCCACCGTCGACACCCGCAGGCCGTCCTTCTCCGCGCGCGCCCACGACTTGCTGCCCTTGTACAGACCGACCACGACGCTCTGGCCGGAATCGCGCAGGTTGAGCGCGTGCGCGTGGCCCTGGCTGCCGTAGCCGATGATCGCGATGCTCTTGCCCTTCAGCAGGCCGAGATCGGCGTCCTGGTCGTAGTAGATCTTCGCCGGCATCGTCTGAGCTTCCTTTCCTGTGTGCGGGTCAGTCCGCGAAGCCCACCACGCGCGGATCGTCGGCGACCCGTGGGCGCGGCTTCGGCGTGTCGGTCTTGCGTGTGCGTGTCTTCGGGCCGCGTGAGAGGGCGACCTTGCCCGTCCGCACGATCTCCTGGATGCCCATCGGCCGCAGGAGCTCGAGCAGCGCCGCCAGCTTGCCCTCGTCTCCCGTCGCCTCCAGCACGAACGAGAGCGGCGTGACGTCCACCACCTTGGCCCGAAAAATGTCCGCCGTGCGCATGATCTCCGCGCGATGCTGCGGCTCGGCGTTGACGCGGATGAGCACGAGCTCGCGCTCGACGTGGCTCTCGTCCGTGAGGTCGTTGACCTTGATCACGTCGATGAGCTTGTGCAGCTGCTTCATGACCTGCTCGATCACAAACTCGTCGCCGGAGACGACGAGCGTCATGCGCGAGATGCTTGGGTCGAGCGTCTCGCCCACCGACAGGCTCTCGATGTTGTAGCCGCGCGCGGAGAACAGCCCGGCGACTCGCGAGAGCACGCCGAACTTGTTCTCGACGAGCACCGAGATGGTGTGCTTCCGTGGCTCGTTGCCATTCAGGCTCATTCAGAACCCCGTCTGCGACTTCTCGGCCCGGTCGCGGATCTCCCGCGTCGGCGGGGCCAGGATCATGTCGGTGTTGGCGCCGCCCGCGGGAACCATGGGAAACACGCACTCGTCCTTGTCGACGCAGACGTCGAGGACGACCGGGCCCGGTGTGCTGATCATCTTCTCGATGGCCGGGACCACCTCGCTCGGCTTCGTCACGCGCAGCCCCATGCAGCCGTACGCCTCGGCCAGCTTGACCCAGTCCGGAATGCCGGGCAGGTCGATGGCGCAGTAGCGCTCCTTGTAGATGATGCGCTGCCACTGCCGGACCATGCCGTGACCACTATTGTTGATGATCACCGTCTTGACCGGCAGCTTTTCGGTGAAGCAGGTGGCCAGCTCCTGGCTGTTCATGGCGAACGACCCATCGCCATCGATATTGACGACGAGACGGCCGACATGGGCCGCCTGGACGCCCATGGCCGTCGGCAGCCCGTAGCCCATCGTCCCCAGGCCACCGGACGTGAACCACGCGCGCGGATGCTTGAACTTGTAGTACTGGGCGGCCCACATCTGATGCTGGCCGACGCCGGTAACGATGAACGCCTCGCCGCGCGTCTGGCGCGAGATCTCCTCGATCACGTACTGCGGCTTGATCACCTCGTCGTTCAACTCGTAGCGGAGCGGCTGCTTGGCGCGCCACTCCGCGATCTGCGCGCGCCACGCATGGCGGGCGTCCCGGTCGGCCGATGCCCCGCTCCGCAGCTCCTCCTTGACGGCCGCGATCAGACCGGTGAGGACGCGACGGCAGTCGCCGACGATCGGCACGTCGACCTTGATGTTCTTCGAGATCGACGACGGATCGATGTCGATGTGGATGATCTCCGCATGCGGCGCGAACGCGTCCACCTTGCCGGTCACGCGATCGTCGAAGCGCGCCCCCACCGCGATGAGCACGTCGGAGTGATGGACGGCGAAGTTCGCGTAGTACGTCCCGTGCATGCCGAGCATGTCGAGGCTCAGCGGATGCTCGGACGGAAAGGCGCCGAGCCCCATGAGGGTCGTGGTGACCGGAATCTGCGTCAGCTCCGCCAACTCGCGCAGCTCGCCGCTCGCGTCGGCGGAGATCACGCCGCCGCCGACGTAGAGCACCGGCCGCTTCGCGCGCACCATCGCCTTGGCCGCACGCTTGATCTGCCCGGGGTGACCGTCGTAGTTCGGGTTGTACGAGCGCATCACGACCTTCTCGGGCCAGATGAGCTCGGCCTCCTTCACCAGGATGTCCTTCGGCAGGTCGACGTGCACCGGCCCCGGCCGCCCGGTGGAGGCGATGTGAAACGCCTCGCGAATGATCGGGCCGAGATCCTTGCCGTCCTTCACCAGGAAGTTGTGCTTGGTACACGACCGCGTGATGCCGACGTTGTCGGCCTCCTGGAACGCGTCGTTGCCGATGAGATGCGTGGGCACCTGGCCCGTGAAGGCGACGATCGGGATCGAGTCCATCATGGCGTCCTGCAGGGCCGTCACCAGATTCGTGCACGCCGGGCCAGACGTCACCAGGCACACGCCGACTTTCCCCGTCGCGCGTGCGTAGCCTTCGGCGGCGTGCCCGGCGGCCGCTTCCTGCCGGACCAGCACGTGGCGAAGGCCCTCGAAGTCGTACAGGGCGTCGTAGATGGGCAGCACGGCGCCACCGGGAAGTCCGAAGACGATGTCCACCCCTTCACGTTTCAAGCACTCGAGCACGATCCGTGCACCTGGCAATCTCACGTCATCCCCCCTACCGCAATCCGGTCACCCGACACTTACGCATTCGGAGCCCCTTCGGCGGACGCCTCGCGCGCGCGCAGGCGGGCCTGCGCCGCGCTCAGCCGCGCAATCGGGATCATGAACGGCGAGCACGACACGTACGTCATGCCGACCTTGTGACAGAACTCCACCGACGACGGCTCGCCGCCATGCTCGCCGCAGATGCCGATCTTGAGATCCGGACGGGTGCGCCGTCCGCGCTCGATGCCGATTCGAATGAGCTCACCCACGCCTTCCTGATCCAGCACGGCGAAGGGATCGTGGGGCAGCAGCCCCTTCTGCAGGTACTCGGGCAGGAACTTGGCGACGTCGTCGCGGCTGTAGCCGAACGTCATCTGGGTGAGGTCGTTGGTGCCGAACGAGAAGAACTCGGCATCCTGCGCGATCCTGTCGGCGATGAGCGCCGCGCGCGGCACCTCGATCATGGTGCCGATCGTGTACTTGCAGGGCCCGCCCATCTCCACGAGCACCGCGTCGGCCACCTTCTTCGTATTGTCGTACGTGAGCTTCATCTCGCCCACCGTCCCCGTGAGCGGAATCATGATCTCCGGCTCGACCTTCACGCCCTGCTCGGCGACGGTGCAGGCGGCCTCCATGATCGCGCGTACCTGCATGGCATAGATCTCCGGCGACGTGATGCCGAGGCGGCAGCCGCGATGGCCGAGCATGGGATTGGCCTCGCGCAGCGCGTCGATCTTCGCGAGCTTGTCGTCGAGGGCCGCCTTGCGCGACGGATTGAAGTTGAGCGCCTCCAGCCGCGCGCGCTCCTCGAGCATCTCGCGATACTCCTTCGGGTTGGCGAGAAACTCGTGCAGCGGCGGATCCAGCAGGCGGATGGTGACGGGCAGCCCGTCCATCGCCCGGAAGATTCCGACGAAGTCGTCGCGCTGGAACGGCAGGAGCTTCTTCACGGCGTCGCGCCGAGTGGCAGGGTCGCTCGCCATGATCATCTCGCGGACGATCGGGATGCGATCGCTCGCAAAGAACATATGCTCGGTGCGGACGAGACCGATGCCCTCGGCGCCGAAGTCGCGCGCGCGCGCGGCGTCGTGCGGCGTGTCGGCATTGGCGCGGACGCCGAGCGTGCGATAGCGATCGGCCCAGGCGAGGAATTCCCGGGCGGCGCCGCTCACCTGCGGCTCCGTGTGCTTGACGGCGTCGAGAATGACCTCGCCCGTCTCCCCGTCGATGGCGATGACGTCGCCCTCGCGCACGATCCGGCCGCCCGCCTCGAACTGGCGCCGCTCTTCGTGGACGACGATGTCGTTGGCGCCGACGATGCACGGCTTGCCCATGCCCACGGCGACCACGGCCGCGTGCGACGTGCGCCCACCGCGCGCGGTCACGATGCCTTCCGACGCGTACATGCCGGCCACGTCCTCCGGCGACGTCTCGGGACGCACGAGGATCACGCGCTGGCCGTTCTTGGCGAGCTCCACCGCCCGGTCGGCGTCGAAGACGACCTGGCCGACGGCGCCGCCCGGCGCTGCCGCCAGTCCGCGCGCGAGCAGACGGCCGGCGGTGACGGCGGCCTGCTTGTCGGCGGGATCGAGCAGCGGCACGAAGAGCCGGGCGAGATCGCGCGGATTCACGCGCAGGAGCGCCGTGTGCTGATCGATCACCGTTTCGTGCACGAGGTCGACCGCGACCCTGACGGCCGCCGCCGCCGACCGCTTGCCGGCGCGCGTCTGGAGCAGATAGAGCTTGCCCTCCTGGATCGTGAACTCGATGTCCTGCATGTCCTTGTAGTGGCGCTCGAGACGTCCCGCGATGGCGAGCAGCTCGTCGTAGATCTCGGGCATGCGCCGCGCGAGGTCGTCGATGTGCTCGGGTGTGCGGATGCCGGCCACCACGTCTTCGCCCTGCGCATTCGCCAGAAACTCCGCGTAGAAATGCCGCTCGCCCGTGCGGGGATCCCGCGTGAAGCCGACACCGGTGCCGGAGGTATCGCCGAGGTTGCCGAACACCATGGACATCACGCTGACGGCCGTGCCCCAGTCGCCGGGAATGTTGTTGATCCGCCGGTACTCGACGGCCTTCTTGCCGAACCACGAGTCGAACACCGCGCGGATGGCGAGCTCGAGCTGCTGACGCGGGTCCTGCGGGAACGGCGCGTTGGTGCGCGAGGCGACGACGTCCTTGTACGTCTGTGTGAGCTTGCGGAGCTCGCCCGCGGGGACGTCAGGATCGCTCTTGACGCCGAGGCGCGCCTTCAGCGCGGTGAGATGCTCGTCGAACGCCTCCCGCCGGATGCCAAGCACGACATCGCCGAACATCGTGATGAATCGCCGATAGCAATCCCAGGCGAACCTCTCGTTCCGCGTCCAGGCGGCCAGGCCTTCCACTGTCGCGTCGTTCAGGCCGAGATTCAGCACGGTCTCCATCATGCCGGGCATCGACACGCGCGCGCCGGACCGCACCGACACGAGCAGCGGGCGCTGGGGATCGCCGAACGTGAGACCGGCGTCGTGCTCGAGCTTTTCGAGCGCGCTCGTGACCTGCTCGAGGAGACCGTCGGGGAACGCCCGGTTGCTGCGGTTGTAGGCCGCCCACGCCTGCGTCGTGATCGTGAAGCCCGGTGGCACCGGAATCCCGAGATTCGTCATCTCGGCGAGCTCGCAGCCCTTGCCGCCGAGGAGGTTGCGCATCACGGACGAGCCTTCAGCTTTGCCGCCTCCGAAGGAGTAGACGTATTTCGTCATGGGCTCAGGTCTCCGCGCCGGATGGCCAAAAAAGTCTTTCAATCCTATTGGATATCCGGCACCACTGTCAATGCGACCGACAATGCCTGCCCCTCCTGAAAGCGAAAGGGCCACGGGTCGCTTCCACCCGTGGCCCTCGATTCGCTTCGATCGCCACGGGTCTCTCGGCCCGTGGCGTCCCGCGCGTTCTAGGTCGCGGACACTCCGGGCGAGCCCGGCCGTACGAGGCCGATAATCAGCCCGAGCGACGTAATCCGCGACGTTACCGTCATGGTCAGCGCAGTGTACCGGCCTCGACCCGGGTGGGTCAAGACGCCGACTTTCCGCGACTGCGCGCCGCGCCGCTCGTCTCTTCGTTGCCGAGAATCAGCGCCTCGACGGCCTCCAGGTGCTCGATCATGGCTTGCCGCGCGGCCGTCTCGTCGCGGCCGCGGATGGCGGCCAGCAAGCGACGGTGGTCGTTGTGCGAGCGGTCGGGCCGGCCCGGCGTGTTCAGCG
>DASTCJ010000005.1:0-3677 GCA_035605575.1 Candidatus Methylomirabilota bacterium | reverse complement strand
CACGAACAGCAGGTTCCGGTCGGCGTCGATCTTGACCACCGTCAGGCCCAGCTCCGTGTGCTTCACCGCGCCGTGATGGCCCGGCATCTTCTTGCCCTTGATGACGCGCGACGGGTCGGTGCCCGGGCTGATCGAGCCCGGCTTGCGATGCCGCGTGTTGCCGTGCGTCGCCGGGCCACCGTGGAAGCCATGGCGGTGCACGACGCCCTGGAAGCCCCGGCCCTTCGACGTGCCGGTGACCTTCACCAGCTCGCCCGCGGCGAAGATGTCCACCTTCACCTCGACGCCCGCGGCCGGCGCGTCGCCCGCGATCTCGAACTCGCGGATGATGGCCGGCGCCGCCGTGAGGCCCGCCGCCCTGGCATGGCCCAGCGCCGCCTTCGACGCGCGGGATTCCTTCCGGGCACCGAAGCCGAGCTGCACCGCGCCGGTGCGCACCTGCAGCACCTGGCAGGGGCCCGCCTCGATGACCGTGACCGGTACCGCGTCACCGTTTTCCGTGAAGACCCGGGTCATCCCGAGCTTCCGGCCGATAAGTCCGTTGGTCATGGGCTATTCGACCTTGATCTCGACGTCGACGCCGGCAGGCAGGTCGAGCTTCGTGAGCGCGTCCATGGTCTGCGGGCGCGAGTCGTGGATGTCGAGCAGCCGCTTGTGCGTGCGGAGCTCGAACTGTTCCCGGCTCTTCTTGTCGACGTGCGGGCTGCGCAGGACCGTCCACCGCTCGGTCTTGACCGGCAGCGGGATCGGCCCCGACACCTGGGCTCCCGTCTTTTCCGCCGTGCGTACGATGTCCGCCGCGGCCTGGTCCAGCACCACGTGATCGAATGCCTTCAAACGGATGCGAATTCTCTGAGCCATATGTTCCTCAGGTTCGGCAGATGGGCGGATGGGCGGTCTGCCCATCTGCCCATCCGCCCATCTGCCCATCCTTGCTTACTTCAAGATCTTCGTGACCACACCCGCGCCGACCGTCCGTCCGCCCTCGCGGATCGCGAAGCGGAGACCCTCATCCATCGCGATCGGCGTGATCAGCTCGATCGTCATCTGGATGTTGTCGCCCGGCATCACCATCTCGACGCCGGCCGGGAGCTCGACCGAGCCCGTCACGTCCGTCGTGCGGAAGTAGAACTGGGGCCGGTAGCCCTTGAAGAACGGCGTGTGGCGCCCGCCCTCCTCCTTGCGGAGCACGTACACCTCGGCCTCGAAGTGCGTGTGCGGGGTCACCGAGCCGGGCTTGGCGAGCACCATGCCGCGCTCGATCTCGTTCTTCTCGACGCCGCGGAGCAGCAGGCCGACGTTGTCGCCCGCCTGGCCGTCGTCCAGCAGCTTGCGGAACATCTCGACGCCGGTGACGACCGACTTCTTCTCGGAGCCGAAGCCCACGAGCGCCACTTCCTCGCCGACCTTGATCTTGCCGCGCTCGATGCGGCCCGTGGCGACCGTGCCGCGGCCGGTGATCGAGAACACGTCCTCGACCGGCATCAGGAACGCCTTGTCGGTGTCGCGCACCGGCTCCGGGATGAAGGTGTCGAGGGCCTTGTACAGGTCCATGATCTTCTCGACGTACGCCGCGTCGCCCTCGATGGCCTTGGAGGCCGAGCCGCGGATGACCGGCGTGTCGTCGCCCGGATACTGGTAGGCGCTCAGCAGCTCGCGCACCTCGAGCTCGACCAGGTCGAGGAGCTCGGCGTCGTCCACCAGGTCGCACTTGTTCAGGAAGACCACGATCGCGGGCACGTTCACCTGGCGGGCCAGGAGGATGTGCTCGCGGGTCTGGGGCATCGGGCCGTCGGTGGCGGACACGACCAGGATGGCGCCGTCCATCTGCGCGGCACCCGTGATCATGTTCTTCACGTAGTCGGCGTGGCCCGGGCAGTCCACGTGGGCGTAGTGGCGCTTTTCCGTCTCGTACTCGACGTGCGACGTGGCGATCGTGAGGATCTTGGTCGCGTCGCGCCGGCCCTGTGACTCGGAGGCCTTCGCCACCTGGTCATACGAGATGTACTTGGTGCCCCAGCCCTTGTCGGCCGACACCTTGGTCAGGGCGGCGGTGAGGGTGGTCTTCCCGTGGTCCACGTGGCCGATGGTGCCCACGTTCACATGCGGCTTCTTCCGCTCGAATTTCGCCTTCGCCATGGCTCGCTGTCCTGTTGCGTGTGAATGGTGCCTGACCGCTGACGACCTGGGGGCCTCAGCCCTTCTGCTTGCTGATGATGCCTTCCGCGATGTTCTTCGGCACTTCTTCGTAATGATCGAACTGCATCGTGTAGACGGCCCGCCCCTGCGTCATGCTGCGGAGCGTCGTCGAATACCCGAACATCTCGGCCAGCGGCACGTCGGCCGCGACCACCTGCGCGTCGCCGCGCTGGGTCATGCCGCCGACCTTGCCGCGGCGGCTGGAGAGGTCGCCGATCACGTCGCCGAGGAAGTCCGACGGGGTCACGACCTCGACCTCCATGACCGGCTCGAGCAGCACGGGATGGGCCTGCCGCGCCGCCTCCTTCACCGCCATCGAGCCCGCGATCTTGAAGGCCATTTCGCTGGAGTCCACGTCGTGGTAGCTGCCGTAGACCAGCGTCACCTTGACGTCCACCATCGGGTAGCCCGCCAGCACGCCGTTCTCCAGCGCCTCGCGGATCCCCGCCTCCACCGGCTTGATGAATTCCCGGGGGATGACGCCGCCCACGATCTTGTCCTCGAACACGAACCCGTGCCCGACCTCGGCCGGCTCGGCGTGGATCACCACGTGGCCGTATTGCCCCTTGCCGCCCGACTGCCGGATGAACTTGCCCTCGACGTTCTGGACCTTCTTCCGGATCGTTTCGCGGAAGGCCACCTGCGGCTTCCCGACGTTGGCCTCGACCTTGAACTCGCGCTTCATGCGCTCGACGAGGATCTCGAGGTGCAGCTCGCCCATCCCGGCGATGATCACCTGCCCGGTCTCCTGGTCGGTGCGCACCCGGAACGTCGGGTCCTCCTCCTGGAGCTTCTGGAGGGCGATCGTCAGCTTGTCCTGGTCCGCCTTCGTCTTGGGCTCGATCGCCACGTCGATGACGGGGTTCGGGAACTTCATCGCCTCCAGGATGATCGGCTTGTCCTCGTCGGACAGGGTGTCGCCCGTCCGCGTGTCCTTGAGCCCGATCGCCGCGGCGATGTCGCCCGCCAGCACTTCCTCGATCTCGTCCCGCTTGTTCGCGTGCATCTGCAGCAGCCGCCCGATGCGCTCGCGCTTGTCCTTCGTGCTGTTGTACACGTAGCTGCCCGACTTGAGGGAGCCCGAGTACACCCGGAAATAGGTGAGCCGGCCCACGTAGGGGTCCGTCATCACCTTGAACGCCAGCGCCGAGAACGGCTCCGCGTCGTTCGCCGCGCGATGGGCCGGCGTCTCGTCGTGGAGCGGAAGGTGCCCCTGCACCGGGCGGATGTCCACGGGACTCGGCAGGTAGTCGATCACCGCGTCGAGCAGCGCCTGGACGCCCTTATTCTTGAACGACGCGCCGCACAGCACCGGGACGATCGCGCCGGCGCAGGTCGCCTTGCGGATCGCCTGCTGGATCTCGTCGAACGTGAGCTCGGCCCCGCCCAGGTACTTCTCGAGCAGCGGCTCGTCGTGCTCCAGCGCCGCCTCCAGCACCTCGTGCCGGGCCTGCTCCATCCGCTCCTTGAACGCCTCG
>DASTCJ010000213.1:0-16009 GCA_035605575.1 Candidatus Methylomirabilota bacterium | reverse complement strand
GCCGTCGTGGCCAGCATGCGCGACGTCACCAGCGGACCGATCGCGACGTTCACCGTGGGCTTTGCCGGCGAGGCGTCGTTCGACGAGCGGCCGGTGGCGCGGCACATCGCGGAGCGCTTCGAGACCGATCACCACGAGGACGTCCTGGTGCCGGACGTCGCCGGACTCCTGCCGGGCGTGATCGAGGCCCTCGACGAGCCGTTCGCGGATTCCTCGGCCATCCCGACGTTCGCGGTCGCGATGTCGACGTCGCGCCACGTGAAGGTCGCGCTGTCGGGCATCGGCGGCGACGAGGCGTTCGCCGGCTATCCGCGCTACCTCGGCGTGCGGCTCGCCGGTCGCTATGCACGGCTGCCGCGGGCGCTGCGCGGCCTGCTCTCGCGAATGGCCGAGCTCGTGCCCGAGTCGGAGAGCAGCACGAACTGGGGAGGACGCCTGCGGCGGTTCGTCGGCGGCGACGGCGAGACGCTGGCCGCACGGTACGTCGGCTGGACCCGCTTCTTCGGCGAGGCGACGCTCGCGCAGCTCGGCACGGCCGCCCTGCGGGCGTGCTGGCGCGAGGACGTCGAGGCGGCGGCGCGCGGCGCCTTCGCCGCCTACGGTCACCACGATCCGGTGGATGGCGCCTTCCGGGCCGATCTCACGACGTACCTGCCGGACGATCTCCTGCTGATGGCCGATCGCATGAGCATGGCGCATGCGCTCGAGCTGCGCGCGCCGTTCTGCGATCACACGCTGCTCGAAATGTCGCTGGCGCTGCCGCCCACGCTCAAGCTGCGGGGAGGCCGGCTGAAGGCGCTGCTCAAGGGCGCCTTCGCCGACGTGCTGCCGCCGGCCGTGCTGGCGCAGCCCAAGCGCGGCTTCATGATTCCGCTCGCCCGCTGGCTGCGTCGCGATCTGCGCGACATGCTGCAGGATCTGCTGGCGCCGGCGCACGTGCGCGCGCGCGGCCTCTTCGAGCCGGCCGCGGTCGCGCGCTTGATGGCCGAGCACCTCGACGGCACGCGCGCGCACGGCGATCGCCTGTGGACGCTGATGATGACCGAGCTGTGGATGCGCCGGTACTGCGACCGGCATCGCCCATGACCGGTCCGCTCGACGTCATCGTCGTGACCGACGCCGCGCCGCCCGCAATTGCCGGCGGAGCGGAGCGCGTGCTGTGGGAGCAGGCCACGCGGCTCGGCGCGCGCGGCCACCGCGTGCGCGTGCTCGGACGCGCGCCCGACACGCCGCCCGCCTACCGCGCCGGTGCCGGTCTCGGCATCACGCACTTCGCAGTGGACCGTCGCAACCCGCTCGCGTTCTTCCGCACGGCCGCGCTCGGTGCCCGCCGGGCGGCTGGGCGTCTGTTCGCCGAGCGACGGCCCGATATCCTGCACGTGCACCAGCCGCTCGCCGGCTTCGGCGTCCTGCGCTCGGCGGCCGCGCGCGGCGTGCCGGCGCTCTACACGTTTCTGTCGCCGGCGCCGAGCGAGTACCGCTCGCGCCGCGGCATGACGGCCCTGCATCGCCGCGGCGTGAACGGGGCGGCCGCCACCGCGGCGCTGTGGCTCCTCGAATGGTCGTGCCTCCGCCGCGCGGCGCTCGTGCACGTGCTGAGCGACTTCTCGGCGCAGCAGCTTCGCTCGCTCTACGGCGTGGCGGGCTCGCGGATCGTCAAGATCGCCGGCGGCGCCGACACCGAGCGATTCAGGCCGGCGGCCGATCGCGCGGCCGCCCGCGCCGCCCTCGGTGTGCGGCCGCACGTGACGCTGCTCTTCACCGTGCGCAATCTGGAGGCGCGCATGGGCCTCGACCGCCTGCTGGAGGCCCTGGCCCGGCTGAGCTACGTCCATCCGAACGCGCACCTCGTGGTGGCCGGGACCGGCTCGTGCGCCGACGCGCTGCGGCGCCAGGCCACCGCGCTCGGCATCGACGACCGCGTGGACTTCGTCGGCTTCATCGACGACACGCGTCTGGCGGCGTACTACCAGGCGGCCGACGCGTTCGTGCTGCCCACGCGCGAGCTCGAAGGCTTCGGGCTCGTCACCGTGGAGGCGCTGGCCTGCGGCACGCCGGTGCTGGGCACGCCGGTCGGCGCCACACCGGAGCTGCTGCAGCCGCTCGAGCCCTCGCTGCTGTTCCGCGATGCCTCCGTCGCCGGCATCGCGGATGGCATCGACGGCTTCCTGCGGGCGTTCGCGTCCGACCCGACGCGCGCGCTGGCGCTGCGCGCAGCGTGTCGTCGCTACGTCGAATCGCAGTACGGGTGGGACCGCGCGGTGAGCGCGCTCGAGCGGGCGCTCGCGACCGTCGCCGGCCGCGGGGTGCAGCTCCTCCCGCGCCCGGGAGAGGCCTCGGCGTGAGCCTCCGCGTGCTGCACGTCATCACGCGTTTGAGCCTCGGCGGCTCCGCCGAGAACACCGTCGCGTCGATGGTCGGCCTTGCCGCCGCCGGCTACGGCGGCCGGCTGGCCGTGGGCTGCGCCGCCTCCGATCTCGCGAGCCTCGAGGATGCGCGCCGGCGCGGCGTGTCGCTCATCGACGTGCGCGCATTCGGCCGCGAGATCGGGCCGCGCGATGCGCTGGCCCTCGCCGAGCTGGTGATCGTCATGCGCCGCGAGCGACCGGCCGTCGTGCATACGCACACGTCGAAGGCCGGCTTCCTCGGCCGGCTGGCCGCGCGCGTGGCGCGCGTGCCGGCCGTCATCCACCAGCCGCACGGCCACATCTTCTACGGTTACTACGGCGCCGCGCGCACCAGGTTCTACCTTGTCCTCGAGCGGCTCGCCGCGCACTGGACCGATCGGATCATCACGCTCACCGAGCGTGGCACGGCCGAGCACCTGGCGCGGGGCATCGGGCGCGCAGCCCAGTACCGCACCGTGCCGAGCGGTGTGCCGACCGCCGAGCTGCGCGCGGCGGCGCCGAGCCGCGCCGCCGCGCGGGCGGCGCTCGGGGTGTCGGCCGACGCGTTCGTCGTGGCGGGCCTCGGTCGCCTGGTGCCGGTGAAGGGCTTCGACGTGCTGCTCCGGGCGCTTCCCACGCTCCTCGCCGCCGTGCCGCAGGCGCGTCTCGTGCTCGTCGGGGACGGGCCCGAGCGCGAAGCGCTCCATGCGCAGGCCGCCGCGCTCGGTGTCGCGGATCACGTGCGCATCACCGGCGCCACCGGCGACGTCGGGCGCTGGCTCGCCGCGTGCGACGTGCTGGCGGCGCCGTCGCGGAACGAGGGTATGGGCCGGGCCCTCGTGGAGGCGATGGCCCTCGGCCTGCCCGTCGTCGCGGCCGCCGTCGGCGGCATCCCGACCGTCGTGCTCGACGGCGAGACGGGGCGGCTGGTGCGGTCGGAGGACGCTGGAGCGCTGGCGGCCGCGCTCGTGGAGCTCGGCCTGGACGAAGCGCTCTGCCGGAAGCTCGGCGCAGTCGCCGTCCGTCACGCGGAAGCGTTTTCGGTCGGCGTGGCCAATGCCGCCATGCGCGGCATCTACGACGAGCTCGTGCGCGAAAAGCGGCTCGCGTGAGCGGCCGCCGCCTGCGCGCGCTCGTGCTGGTCGCCGCCGCCGTGTTCGCGTCGCCCGCGCGCGCGGAGGAGCTGATTCCGGTGCCCGCGGTCGTTCATCTGCATTCCGATCTGTCGACGGGCCAGTACTCGGTCGAGGAGCTCGCGGAGATGGCCGAGCGCAATGGCATCGGCGCGCTCCTCCTCAGTGAGAACTATCTGAACCGCGTGGACTACGGGGTGCCGCCGTTTCGCGCGCTCACGCGCGTCAGTCGGGTCTCGCCCTCCGTGCACGATCGTCTCGGTGAGTACCTCGGACGGGTGGCACGGGCGCGGGCGGCGCGGCCGGGCGTCCTGCTGATCCCCGGCGTCGAGGTGATGCCGCACTACCGCTGGAGCGGCTCGCCGCTGGCGCTGGAGCTGCTCGTCTCCGACACGCAGAAGAACCTCCTCGTCTGGGGGCTCACCGATCCCGCCACGCTGGCGGCCCTCCCGGTGATCGGCAACGGCGACCGCGGGGCCTACTCGCTGCAGTCGTTGCTCGACTCGCTGCCCGTCCTGCTGCTCGTGCCGGGCATCGCCTTGCTCGTGGTCAAGCGATCGCGCCGCCGTCGCGTCGGCCCGGCGATCAGGCGCGTGCCGCAGCGGCAGTGGATCGCGGGCCTCGTTCTCTGCGGCGTTGCCGTGGCCACCGTCATCCGCGGATGGCCGTTTGCCGACAGCGGCTACTCGCCGTACGCGGATCCCGGCATGGCGCCGTATCAGGGCGTCATCGACTTCGTCGAGCAGCACGGCGGCGCCGCCGTCTGGTCGTTTCCGGAATCGCGCGACTTCGGCACCGAGAACGTCGGACCCGTGCGCGTGACGTGGTCGACGGAGCCGTATCCCGACGACCTCCTGCGCACGTTTCGCTACACGGCGTTCGGCGCGCTCTACGAGGAGACGACGCGCGTGGAGCGCCCGGGCGGCGCCTGGGACCGCATGCTCGTGCAGTACGCGGGGGGCGAGCGCAGCCGACCGGCGTGGGGACTCGGCGAGTCGGGCTTTCACGACACGAACGCGGGCAAGCGGCTGGCGCGCGTGCAGACGGTCTTCCTCGTCCGCGAGCGCAGCGAGGCGGAAATCCTAAAGGCGTTGCGAGGCGGGCGGCTCTACGCGCGGCATCGCAGCCCGGCGACCGCGCTCGCCCTCACGGAGTTCGTCGCCAGCACCGACCAGGCGCGGGCCGTCGCCGGCGAGACGCTGCGGCCGGCCGCCGGCGCCGCCGTGACCGTCGACATCGCCATCGACGCCGAGGGCGCGCCGGCGGCGGATCTGAAGGTGGTGCTCGTCAAGAACGGCGAGGTGGCGAACGCGTGGGCGACCACGACACCGTTTCGCGCGAGCCACCGCGAGACATGGGACGGTCGGCCGATGGTCTTTCGGCTGGAGGCGCGGGGCGGCGGCGGCCGGCTCCTCTCCAGCGCGATCTTCGTGCGGCCGTCGTGAAGATCGCTGTCCACCAGCCGCACTACTTGCCGTGGCTGGGCTACCTGGCGAAGTGGGCGGCCGCCGACGTCCTCGTGTTTCTCGACACCGTGCAGTACGAGAAGAACGGCTGGCAGAATCGCAATCGCATCCGCACCGCCGATGGTGCGCAGTGGCTCACCGTGCCCGTCCATGCCCATCTCGGCACGCCCATCGGCGACGTTGCCGTCGACGCCACGCAGCCGTGGCGTGCGCGGCATCTTCGGGCGATCGAGCACGCCTACGCCCGCGCGCCGCACGTGAGCCGGCACCAGGCGAACCTGCGCGCGCTGCTCGACGTGCAGTGGACGCGACTGGTCGACCTCGCGGTCGCGAGCGCCGCCTGGCTCGCGCAGGCGGTCGGGATCGCGACACCCACGCGGCTGGCCTCGACGCTCGGCGTGGACGGCGACGACGCGACCGGCCGTCTCGTGGCGATCTGCAAGGCGCTCGGCGCCGACACGTATCTCGCCGGGGCGCACGGCGCCAGATATATGGATGCCGAGCGGTTTCGGGAGGCCGGGATCGGCGTGCTCTACCAGCACTACGAGCACCCCGTATATCCGCAGCAACATGGGGAATTCGTGCCGTTTTTGTCCGGCGTGGACCTATTATTGAATCACGGCGATGAAAGCCTCTCCATCCTCCGCCGGGGCGACAGCTGGGGCAGGGAGCCGTAGACGCCCGTGAACGTCCTGGCCCTCGGCGCCCATCCCGACGACATTGAATACGGCTGTGGTGGCATGCTGACGAAGTACGCGGAGAAAGGGCACGGCGTCTATCTCTTCATCGCCTCCGACGGCGGTCTCGGCGGCGAGCCGGCGATACGTCGGCGCGAGCAGATGGACTCGGCGGTCATCATGGGGGCGCGCGAGGTCTTCTGGGGCGAGTATCCGGACACCGAGATCCCGTTGAATCGCGAGCTCATCGTGCGGCTCGAGAGCGTCATCCGTCAGGTCGAGCCGCGCATGATCTTCGTCAACTTCCCCGAGGACACGCATCAGGATCATCGAAACCTCGCGCAGGGCACGCTGTCCGCGACCCGCTACGTGCCGAATTTCCTGTTCTACGAGGGGCCGACCACCGTCAACTTCACCCCGAACTGCTTCACCGACATCGAGAAGATCCTCGACAAGAAGCTGGCGTGTCTGGAGGCGCATCGCTCCCAGGTCGCGAAGACCAACATCGAGGACCTCACGATCCTCGAGCTCGCCGTCTCCTGCGCCAACTTCCGCGGCATCCAGGCCCGCGTGAAATACGCCGAGGCGTTCCAGTCCATCCGGCTGCTTCTGAACTTGTGATCCCGCACTCCAGGCCGTCGATCACGGACGCCGACGTGGAGCGCGTTGCCGCCGTCGTCCGCTCCGGGCAGCTCGCGCAGGGACCGGAGGTGGCGGCGCTCGAGCGCGAGCTGGCCGCGCGGCTCGGCGTGGAAGCCGCCGCCGTCGTCTCCTCCGGCACCACGGCCCTGGAGCTGGCGCTGCGCGCGCTCGAGGTCGGGCCCGGCGACGAGGTGCTGATGCCGAGCTACGTGTGCGACGCTCTTCATCACGCCGTGAGTCGATGCGGCGCCACCGCCGTGCTCGTCGACGCCGATCCCACGACCCTGTCGCTCGCGGCCAAGGACGCCGAGGCGCGGCGCACCGCGCGGACGCGCGCGGTGCTCGTGCCGCACGCGTTCGGGCTGGCCGTGGATCTGGCGCCATTTCGTGCGCTCGGCGTGCCGATCATCGAAGACTGCGCCCAGGCGCTCGGGGCGGAGGTCGACGGCCGCCCTGCCGGCGCCGGCGGCACCCTCGGCGTGTGCTCCTTCTACGCGACGAAGATGATCGCCGCCGGCGAAGGCGGCGCCGTCGTCGGACCCGCGCGCCTCGTCGCGCGGGTGCGCGATACGCGGGAATACGACGAGCGTGAGCGGCTGGCGCCGCGCTCGAACGCCAAGCTCACGGACATGCAGGCCGCCCTCGCGCGCAGCCAGCTGGCGCGGCTCGACTCGTTCATCGCGCGGCGCCGCGCGATCGGCGCGCGCTATCGCGCGCGGCTCGCGAGCGCGGACTGCCGGCTACCGCCCGCGGTGGGCGCCCAGCACGTCTATCACCGCTTCGTGATCGGGCTCGAGCGCGAGCCGGCCGCCGTCCAGGCGGCGCTCCAATCGCGGGGAATCGCGGCGCGACGACCGGTCTTCCGGCCGCTGCATCGCGCGCTCGGCCTCGCGGGCTATCCCGACGCGGACCGTCTCTGGTCGAGCGCGCTCTCGATTCCGTGCTATCCCGCGCTGAGCGATGCCGAGGTGGATCAGGTCGCCGGTGCGCTGCTCGGAGTCCTGCGCTCGTGAGCCGGCCGGTGGCGACCGCCGCCGTCGGCGGGCTGGCGGTCAGCGCGCTGATCGCGGCGCTCCTGCGCGTGGCCTTCCCGGTCGTGCTGCTGCTGCCGCCGCTGCGCGAGGCGTTCGTCGCCGCGCGACTGCAGTGGCTCTATCTCATGGCGCTGGCGTTCGCGCTCGCGCTGCTCGGCGTGCCGATCGTCCGCGCGTTCGCCCGCCGCTGGGGCGTCCTCGACGTTCCGGCCGCGCGCAAGGTCCACGAGCAACCGACGCCGCTCCTCGGCGGCGCCGCCGTCTTCGGGGCCTTCGCGGCCACCGTCCTCTTCAATTTCTCGTTCTCGCTCCAGCTGAAGGGGGTCGCCGTCGGCGCCACCATGGTCGTCGTGGTCGGCGTGCTCGACGACGTGTACGATCTGTCGGCGCGTCTCAAGCTGGTCGGTCAGGTGCTGGCCGTCGTCGTGACGATGGCGTACGGCGTGGTGCTGAACGTGGTCCCGCACGGCGTGTCCGGCGCCGCCGCCATCAACATCGCGCTGACGCTCGTGTGGTTTCTCACCGTCACCAACGCGCTGCAGTTCCTCGACGGCATGGATGGGCTGGCCGCGAGCCTGGGCGCCGTCGCCGCGCTCTTCTTCGGCCTGGCCGCGCTGCAGACGGGCCAGCGCTACCTCATGTTCCTGGCGGCGCCGCTCGCCGGTGCCTGCCTCGGATTCCTGCCGTACAACTTTCGGCCGGGCCGCAGCGCCACGATCTTTCTCGGCGACGCCGGCGCCAGCTTCATCGGCTTCACCCTCGCCGGGTTGGCCGTCATGGGAGAATGGGCTCAGGACAACCCGGTTGTCGCGCTCCTGACACCGATGCTGATCCTCGCCGTGCCGCTGTTCGACATCGCGTACGTCGGCATCGTGCGGGTGGTGACGGGCAAGGTCCACTCCGTGACGGAGTGGCTCGCGTACACCGGCAAGGACCACATGCACCACCGACTGGAAGCACTCGGCCTCACCCGTCCCGAAAGCGTGCTGGTGATCGTGGCCATCGCGGCCACGCTCGGCCTGTCGGCGCTCCTGCTCAACTTCGCCACGCCGCCGGAGGCCATCCTCGTTCTGGTGCAGGCAGCGTGCATCCTCGCCATCATCGCCGTCCTCGAGGGCGTGGGTCGCAGGCGCGGCCGGTGACAGCCTCCGCCCGCGCCCTGCGCGCGCGCTTCATGGCGCTGCTGCACCTCGATGATCCGCCGTGGCGCGTGGCGCTTGCGCTGGCCGTCGGCGTCTTCATCAGCTTCACGCCATTCCTCGGGTTCCAGACCCTCCTCGCGCTCCTCGTGGCCACCGTCGCTCGGTTGAACGCCCCCGTCGTCGTGACCGGAACGTGGCTCAATCTGCCGTGGTTCATGCCGTTCGTGTACGCGGGAGCACTCAAGCTCGGAGCCTGGCTCCTGCGCGATCTGCACTCGCTGGCCGACTGGTCGCTGGCGCTGTTCATCGGCACGACGCTGCTCGGCTTCGCCGCCGCCGTCGTCACCTATCTCGTCGCCTTCGGCCTCATGCGCCGGCGCTGGCGCCGCCGGCAGTCGGCACCCCCCGAAGAAGAGGCGGCGTGACGCCCCAGCTCTGGCACCTGCTGTCGCTGGTCGTCACCGTGGTGCTGCTCGTCATCGGCTACCGCGTCATCCTGCGGCTGATCGAGCGACTCGTGCTGCTGATCGCGCAGCGGCATCCCGATGCCGTCCGCTCGCGAACGCTCGGCTCGTTGCTGACGAGTCTCCTGCGCTGGGCGGTGGCCTTCGTCGTGCTGGTGCTCGTGCTGCGCGAGCTCGGCGTCGACGTGCAGGCGATCGTCGTCTCCGCCGGCGTCATCGGCATCGTGGTGGGCCTCGGCGCGCAGGCGCTCATCCGCGATCTGATCACCGGCATCTTCCTGCTCTTCGAGAGCCTCATCGCCGTCGGCGACGAGATCAAGATCGGCGATCAGATGGGCGTGGTGGAATCGATCGGCCTTCGCGTGACGCGCCTGCGCATGCTGGACGGCGCCGTGCGCGTGGTGCCGAACGGTCTGCTCACGGACTTCGCCAACTACAGCGCCGGCTGGGGGCGCGCGGTGGTCGAGGTGGCGGTGCCGCGCACGGTGGACGCGGAGCGCGCGCTGGCTGTGCTGCGCGACGTGGCCGAGGTGTGGGCGAGCGAGACGCGGGCGGCCCTCGAGCCGCCGGTGGCGCAGGGTATCATTCGATTCAGCGGCGGCGGCGACGCCGTCCTGCGGCTCATGGCTCGAGTGGAGTCGAGCCGCCGCCAGGATGCGGAGCACGAGCTTCGCCGACGCATTCGACGGGCGTTCGAGCACGAGCAGTGGGCCGTGCTCGGCGCCTCCTGACAGGAGCGGCATCATGCGCGTGCGTAAAGGCGTCTTCCCCGCGGCCGGTCTGGGCACGCGCTTCTTGCCCGCTACCAAGGCACAACCGAAAGAGATGCTTCCCCTCGTCGACAAGCCGACCATCCAGTACGTGGTCGAGGAGGCGGTGGCCTCCGGGCTGGCCGAGATCATCATCGTCACCGGGCGTGGCAAGCGGGCGATCGAGGACCACTTCGACGCCGCCTTCGAGCTCGAGTACTTCCTGCAGGATCGGGGGAAGCTCGAGGAGCTGGCGCAGATCAAGACCATCTCCGAGCTCGCCTCCGTCTCCTACGTTCGCCAGAAGGAGCCGCTCGGTCTAGGTCACGCCATCCTCTGCGCGCGCACGCTGGTCGGCGACGAGCCCTTCGGCGTCTTTCTCGGCGACGACATCATCGGCGGTGCCGAGACGCCGTGCATGAAGCAGCTCCTCGACGTCTTCGACCGCTACGACGGACCCGTTATCGCCGTCGAGCGCGTGCCGCGCGATCGCATCCATCAGTACGGCGTGATCGCCGGCCGCAACATCGCTGACAACGTGTGGCAGATCGACGATCTGGTCGAGAAGCCGCGCGCGGACGAGGCGCCGTCGGATCTGGCCATCATCGGCCGCTACGTGCTCACGCCTGATCTGTTCGGGATCCTGGCCGAGACTCGCGCCGACAAGCGCGGCGAGATCCAGCTGACCGACGGCCTGCGCACGCTCTGCAGCCGCCGACCGATGTACGCGGTGGAGTTCCAGGGCAAGCGCTACGACACGGGCGACAAGCTCGGCTTCCTCAAGGCCACCGTGGAGTTCGCGCTCGCCCGGCCCGACCTCGCCGACGAGTTCCGCGCCTACCTGAAATCGCTTCCGCTGTAATGGATCGCCGACGGCGGCCCGCGCGCGCCGCCCGACTACGGTAAGAGATCGGCGACCGCGATCGTCGTGGCCGGCGCGAGCAGCGGATTGATCGTCGCCGGCGCACGAAGCGTCTCGACGCTGGCGTAGCGCCAGCCGTAACGCGCGGCCTCGCTTCCCTCCGGTTGCCGGTGGACCTCGACCACAGCCCGTGCGACGTCGACGATCCAGTATTCGGGCACGGAGGCGCGGGCGTACAGGCTCGTCTTGAACTCGCGGTCGAACCGGTACGAGCTGTCCGCCACCTCGATGACGAGCCGCGGCCGGGACGGATGCGCATCGCGATAGCTGCTCGGGTCACCGGCCACCACGCTCACGTCCGGCTCCGGTTCGGACGCGGCGTCGAGCGCGAGGGGCAGCTGCGAGTCGATCTGCCACTCGGATCCCACAGCGCCGCGCAGGGCGGCGATGATGCGGCGGATCGCGGTGGCGTGACGGACACCCTGCGGCTCGCGGACGACAAGGAAGCCGTCGATCAGCTCGAGGCGCTCGCCGTCGAAGACGCCGAGCGCGATGAGCCGGTCGTATTCTTCGCGCGTCCAGCGCCGCAGCGTCTCGACCGGGGGGACGGCCACCTTCATCGGTGCCCGAGCATACCCACCGCGCGGCGGCGCGGCAACGTCTGCGGTATGATCCATCACTCGCGAATCCGGGAGGGAACCATGACCGCTTCTGAGCTGCGCGCGCGCCTCAGCCATCCCATCATCGACGCCGACGGCCACTGGCTCGAGTACGGGCCGGTGATGCGCGAGGAGTTCCGCCGCATCGGCGGCGATGCCGCGGTCGAGGCCTGGGACTTCGCGAGCCAGCGCGTGCCGAACGCGCTGAAGCTCTCGGTGGCCGAGCGCGCGCGCCGCCGGATCGGACAGGAAGCCTTCTGGGCCGCGCCGTGCGAGAACGTGCGGGATCGCGCCACGGCCATGCTGCCTCGGCTCATGTACGAGCGACTCGGCGAGCTCGGCATCGATTTCTCGGTCGTCTACCCGACGGCGGGGCTCAGCTTTCATCGGATGCAGGACACGCGGCTACGGCGCGCGATCTGCCGCGCCTACAACGTGTTCACGGCCGATCAGTTCACCGGGCTCGCGGATCGCGTCGTTCCCGCCGCCATCATTCCGATGTACACGCCCGACGAGGCGATCGAGGAGCTCGAGTACGCGGTCAGCCAGCTCGGCTACAAGGTGGTCATGGTCGGCGGCATGATGCGCCGGCGCGTGCCCGCGCTGGAGGAGGGCAATCCCGAGGCGTCCGCGCACGTGGAGTGGTACGACGTCATCGGCATCGACAGCCCGTACGACTACGATCCCGTGTGGGCCAAGTGCCGCGAGCTGCGGGTGGCGCCGAGCTTCCACAACGGCGCGCGCTCCATCCTGCTGCGCAACTCGCCGTCGAACTTCTGCTACAACCACATCGGCCATTTCGCCTCGGCGGGCCATGCCGTGGCCAAGGCGCTCTTCTTCGGCGGCGTCACGCGGCGGTTCCCCGAGCTGAACTTCGCCTTCCTCGAGGGCGGCGTCGGCTGGGCGGCCATGCTCTACGCCGATCTCATCGGCCACTGGGAAAAGCGGAATCGCCAGGCGATCGAGCGCACGAACCCGAGCCGGCTGGACCGCGCGGCGCTGCTCGCCTTGGTGGAGAAATATGGCCGGCCGGACGTGGTGGACGGCGTCCGGTCCGGCGCCGGGCTCGACGGCGATACCAACTCCACGCTCACCGGGGGCGTCGAGGACGTCGACGACTACTTCCGGTGTGGCATCGATCGCGCCGAAGACATTCGCGATCGCTTCGTGCCGCGCTTCTATTTCGGCTGCGAGGCGGACGATCCCGCCAATGCCTGGGCGTTCAACCGCGTCGCGAATCCGTTCGGAGCGCGGCTGAACGCGCTGTTCAGCTCCGACATCGGCCACTTCGACGTGCCCGACATGGCGGAAGTGGTGCCGGAGGCCTACGAGCTGGTCGAGCACGGCCTGCTCGACGACCGCGACTTTCGTGACTTCATGTTCGAAAACGCCGTCCGGTTCTGGGGCGAGGTGAACCCCGACTTCTTCAAGGGGACGGCCGTCGACAAGGCGGCGGCGGCCGTGCTCGCGACGCCGACGCGATGAAGGTCTACGCGCTGTGCACCGGCGCCATCGAGCTGGATCGCGCGAGCATGCTCGCCGACCTCGCCCCTGGCCAGCCGTGGACGGTGCCGGTCATGAGCTTCCTCGTCGACCATCCCCGCGGCCGGCTGCTCTTCGATACCGGCGTGCACTGCCAGGCGCGGCTCGATCCCATCGGACGACTCGGCGTCGAGCGCTCGAAACGACTCACCGTCAAGTCGCGGGAGGGCGAGGACGTGGTGCCCCAGCTGGCGCGGCTCGGTCTCACACCCGACGATGTGCGGTACGTCGCCAACTCGCATCTGCACTTCGATCACTGCGGCGGCAACGAGTTCTTTCCGCGGGCGACGTTCCTGGTGCAGCGGCCGGAGCTCGAGGCCGCACGGCGACCGGGGTTCGTCCCGAGCTATAGCCCGAGCCCGATCGATTTCGACCACGCGCTCGACTATCGGCTGATCGACGGTGAGCACGACGTCTTCGATGATGGCAGCGTCGTGCTGCTTCCGACCTATGGGCACACGCCGGGCCACCAGTCGCTGCTGGTGCGGGCGGGGAAGGGCACGCAGCTCGTCTGCGCGTCCGACGCCTGCTACACGCGCGAGAACATGGACCGCGACGTGCTCCCGAAGATCTTGTGGGACGCGTCGATCATGCGCGACTCGCTGGCCGCGCTGCGGAAGCTGCGTGACGGCGCGGGCGCCACGATGTTCTACGGCCACGACCCCGAGCAGTGGGCCGCGACGCCGCACGCGCCGGTGCCGGTGATCTGAGGCACGCGTACCTACCGTAACGACTGATGCTGATCGACGCCATCGACGTCTACTGGGTCCGCATCCCGCTCGCGTTCGTCTGGAAGACCTCCTACGCGGACCAGCACCATACGGACACGATCCTGGTGCGCATGGAGAGCGGTGGCCGTCACGCGTGGGGCGAAAGCTGCCCGCCGTACATCCCCGCGTACTCGGCCGAGCACACGCTGGGGACGTTCCACACCATCCGCGAGCACATGGCCGGTCGCATCGTCGGTCAGGACATCGCCACCGCCTCCGAGCTGCTCGAGCGCCTCGCGTTCATCAAGGGCAACCAGTTCGCGCGCGCCGCGCTGGAGATCGCCTGGTGGGTGCTGGAGGCCAAGCGCCAGGGCGTTCCGCTGCACGTGGCGCTCGGCGGCAAGGGCGACACGGTGGCCGTGGGCGCCGACTTCGGCATCCAGGACTCGCTCGATACGCTCATGGGCAAGATCCAGGCGGCGATCGATCAGGGCTTCCCGCGGATCAAGCTCAAGTTCCGACCGGGATGGGATCGCGACATGGTCGCCGCCGTGCGGGCGACGTTTCCTAACTTCACGTTTCACATCGACTGCAATGCCGCCTACACGCTCGCCGACGCCGACCTTTTCCGCGGGCTCGATCGCCACCGGCTGGCGATGATCGAGCAACCGCTGGCCGACGACGGCATGAGCCTGGTCAACCATGCGCGTCTCCAGTCGATGCTGGAGACGCCCGTGTGTCTCGACGAGAGCGGCCACAGCGTGGCCCACATCCAGGCGGCGATCGCGCTCGGCAGCTGCAAGGTGGTCAACATCAAGATGGCGCGCGTGGGCGGCCTCGCCGCCTCGCGCGAGATCCAGGCCCTCTGCGCCGGGCACGGGATTCCGTGCTGGGTGGGCGGCATGCTCGAGAGCGCCATCGGCGGCGCCATCTGCGCCGAGCTGGCCACGCTGCCGAACTTCACGTACCCGGGCGACATCTTTCCGTCCTCGTACTTCTACGAGACCGACATCGGCGCGCCGGCCATCGTGCTCGACGGCCGCGGTAGGATTGCGACGTCGCGCGTGCCGGGGATCGCGCAGGAGCCCGATCCCGAGCTGCTGCAGCGATGGACCGTGCAGCACGCGTCGTTTCGCGCGTAGTCGCCAAGGAGGAGCGCCATGGCCCACAGTGTCGTGACCCCCGAGCGATTCGCGAAGGGCATGACCTTCGACGAGTACGCTCGCTACGTCGGCAGCCCCGACAACCTCGCCCGCGAGGCGTTTGGCCGCTACTTCGCCGACGGCGGGTCGATGCCGGCCACGCGCAAGGACAACAGCGCGGTGTTCCGCGACCGCTACGCGCGCGTGCGGCTCAGCGATCAGCAGACGGCGGCCATCAAGTGGCTGGCCGCGCAGCCGAACGGGCCGGCGAAGATCCTCGTCATCTCCGAGGACTGGTCGTCCGACTGTCGGCGCGACGTCCCGATGCTGGCGCGACTGGCGGAAGCCGCGGGGCTCGAGCTGCGGATCTTCAATCGCGACGGCAAGAAGATCCTCGGCACGCGGCGCCCCGATCCCGCCGCCTATCGGGACGGCAACCACGACCTCATGCTGCAGTTCCTCAACACGAAGAACGGCGGCGAGTGGGCGTCCGTGCCGGTGGCCGTCTTCTACACGAAGGACTTCCACGAGCTGCATCGCTACATCGAGTACCCCGCGATCTACCACAAGGACGCGATCCGCGGCGCGCAGAACGCCGCACGGCCCGGCGAGAGTCCCGAGCAGGCGGCCGAGCGCGCGCAGCGCGAGTTCGTCGCCATGCAGCAGTCGCCCTTCTTCGACGTGTGGGCCTCGGCCGCCGTCGACGAAATCATCACGGCGATCTATCAAAAGCTGACGGTGAAAGGCTAGAGCCCATGAGCACGCAGACAGTCGAGCCTCGCCTGGCTCTCGAGCAGAACCTCCACATGTATCGCCAGATGGCGAAGATCCGTGCGTTCGAGGAGCAGGTCAACGAGCTCTACAAGAGCGCGAAGATGCCCGGGCTCGCGCACCTCTACGTCGGTGAGGAGGCCGTGGCCGTCGGCGTCTGCGAGGCGCTGCGTCGCGACGACTACATCACGAGCACCCATCGCGGTCACGGGCACTGCCTGGCCAAGGGGGCGGCCGTCAACCGGATGTTCGCCGAGCTGCTCGGCAAGGAATCCGGCTACTGCCGCGGCAAGGGCGGCTCCATGCACATCGCCGATCCCGAGACGGGCAACCTCGGCGCCAACGCCATCGTCGGCGGCTCCGCCGGCATCGCCACCGGGGCCGCGCTCTCGGCGAAGATGCGCGGCACCGGGCAGGTGGCCGTCTGCTTCTTCGGCGACGGCGCGCTCGGCCAGGGCCTCTTGTACGAGGCGATGAACATGGCGGCGTTGTGGAAGCTGCCGGTGATCTACGTCTGCGAGAACAATCTCTACGGCGAGTACACGCCCTGCGGCGAGACGATCGCCGGCGAGATCCTTGCGCGCGCCCGCGCCTTCGGCATCCAGGCCGAGACCGTCGACGGGCAGGAC
>DASTCJ010000071.1:0-16129 GCA_035605575.1 Candidatus Methylomirabilota bacterium | reverse complement strand
GGTGACGGGCGTCCGGGCGTGATCGCGCTCCTGGAGGAGGCGGACGTGGCGACGAGAGGACGGACGTGGCTGGCAACGCTGGCCGGACGCCGGGTGACCGTCGTCGGACTGGCGAAGAGCGGCATCGCGGCCGCGCGGCTGCTGTCGTCCATCCAGGCCGAGGTGCGCGCGACCGACGCCAAGCCTGTCGCCGCGCTCGGCCGCGCCGTCGCTGCGCTCGCCGCCGAAGGCGTTCACCTCGTGGACGGGCCGGCCGCCTTCGCCGGCGCCGAGCTGGTGGTGGTCAGCCCCGGCGTGCCTGTCGGCGGCCCGCAGCTCGCGCCCGCGCGTGCCCGCGGCGTCCCGATCATCGGCGAGCTCGAGCTCGGCTGGCGCGCGATGGAGTCCGACACGATCGCGATCACCGGCACCAACGGTAAGACGACGACCACCGCGCTCACAGGCGCGCTGCTGGGGGCGCAGGCGCGCCCGGTGCTGATCGGCGGCAACATCGGCACGCCGCTGGCGGCGCACGCGCTCGACTTTCCGGCCGACGGCCTCGTCGTGGCCGAGGTGTCGTCTTTCCAGCTGGAGACGATCGAGACCTTCCGCCCCCGCGTGGCGGCCGTGCTGAACATCACGCCGGATCATCTGGACCGCCACGGCACGCTGGAGGGTTACGTCGAGGCCAAGACGCGCATCTTCCTGAACCAGACGGCGAGCGATTGCGCGGTGCTGAACGCCGACGATGCGGTGACCCGGGAGCTGGCCGGGCGGACGCGCGCGGCGGTTCTCTGGTTCAGCCGACTCGGGCCGGTCGAGCGCGGCGTGTTCGTGAGCGACGGCTGGGTGGTGGCGCGCCTTCGCGATCAGGTCGAGCGCGTGTGCCCGGTCGCCGAGATTCCGCTGCGCGGCGCGCACAACGTCGAGAACGTGCTGGCGGCGACGGCGTGCGCGCTGTGGATGGGCCAAGACGCCGTCACCATCCGACGCGTGATCGGACGCTTCAAGGCGGTGGCGCACCGCATCGAGTTCGTGCGCGACGTGGCCGGCGTGCACGTCTACAACGACTCGAAGGGCACGAACGTCGCCTCCACGATCAAGGCGCTCGAGTCGTTCCCGGAGCGCGTCGTGCTGATCGCCGGGGGCAAGGGCAAGGGGCAGGATTTCGCGCCGCTGGCCGCCGCCGCCCGCGGGCGCGTTGGACACGCGGTCGTGATCGGCGAGGATGGCGACAAGATCGCCGCCGCGTTGCAGCGCGCCGGCATCACCGTCAGCGCCGCCGATTCCTTGCCGGCCGCCATCGACGCCGCCGTCGCGGCTGCTCGCGCCGGCGACGTGGTGCTGCTCTCACCCGCCTGCGCGTCGTTCGACATGTTCGACAACTACGAGCACCGCGGCGACGTGTTCAAGCGGCTCGTGGAGCGGCTCGGCTGATGCCGCGCCGACTGACGCCCGACATGTGGCTCTTCGGCGCGGCCGTGGTCCTGCTCTCCGCCGGGGTCGTGATGGTGTACTCGGCGAGCGCCATCGTGGCCGCCGACCGGTTCCACGATCCGTACTTCTTCCTGAAGAAGCAGCTGTTCTGGGCCGTGCTCGGCGCCGCCGCCCTGTGGGTGGCCCTGCGCGTCGACTACCGGCTGCTCGAGAAGGCCGTGCTGCCGCTCCTGATCGTCGCCGGCGTGCTGCTGGTGCTCGTGCTGCTGCCGCCGTTCGGCCAGGCCATCAACGGCACGCGGCGCTGGATCCGCTTCGGGCCCGTCTCGTTCCAGCCCGCGGAGCTCGCGAAGCTCGCCCTCGTGCTCTATCTGGCCGCGTTCCTCGCCAGGCGGCGCGGCGACCTCACGAGCTTTCGCACGGGCGCCGCGCCCGCGCTGGCCGTGGCCGGGCTGCTGGCCGGCCTCGTGCTCGTGCAGCCGGATCTCGGCAACTGCATGACGCTGATCGTGGTGACGTTCGGCCTCCTCTATATTGCGGGGAGCCCCGCCAGGCACCTGGCGTGGGTGGCGGCGCCGGCGCTGCCGCTCATCGCGCTGGCCATCTGGATGGCGCCGTATCGCCTGCGCCGGATCACCGCGTTCGTCGATCCGTGGTCGGATCCGCGCGGCAGCGGCTTTCAGATCATCCAGTCGTGGCTCGCCCTGGGCAACGGCGGGCTGGTCGGTCAGGGCATCGGCGGCTCGCGGCAGAAGCTCTTCTATCTCCCGGAGTCGCACACGGATTTCATCTTCGCGATCGTCGGCGAGGAGCTCGGCTTCATCGGCGCCGTGGCCATGGTCGGACTCTTCGCGGTGGTGATCTGGCGGGGCCTCCGCATCGGGCTGCGTGCCGCCGATCCGTTCGGCGCCTATCTGGCGCTCGGCATCACCGTGCTCCTGGCCACGCAGACGCTGGTGAACCTCGGCGTCGTGACCGGACTCTTGCCCACGAAGGGATTGCCGCTGCCGTTCATCTCGTTCGGCGGCTCGGCGCTGCTCATGACCATGCTGGCCACCGGAGTCCTCTTGAATATCTCCCAGCACGCCCATGTTTAAGCGCTACCAGCAGATCCATTTCGTCGGGATCGGCGGCAGCGGGATGTCCGGCATCGCCGAGATCGTGCTGAACCTCGGCTATCGGGTCACCGGCTCGGACATGCGGCGCAACGACGCCGTTGAGCGCCTGGAGCAGCTCGGGGCCAAGGTCTTCATCGGCCACGACGCCAGCAACGTCGACGACTCCCACGTGGTCGTCTACTCCTCGGCCGTCTCGCGCGACAACGTCGAGGTGCGTGTGGCGCGCGAGCGGCAGATTCCCGTCATCCCCCGCGCGGAGATGCTCGCCGAGCTGATGCGGCTCAAGTACGGGATCGCGGTGGCCGGCACCCACGGCAAGACGACGACGACCTCGCTCATCGGCGCCGTGCTGTCCGAGGGGCGGCACGACCCGACCATCATCGTGGGCGGCCGCGTGACGAGCCTCGGCGGGAACGCGCGCCTCGGGCAGGGCGAATTCCTGGTGGCCGAGGCCGACGAGTCCGACGGCTCGTTCCTCAAGCTCGACCCGACCATCGCGGTCGTCACCACCATCGACGCCGAGCATCTCGACCACTACGGCAACCTCGAGCTCATCATGGAGGCCTTCACGACCTTCGTGAGCAAGGTGCCCTTCTACGGCGCCGCCGTCCTGTGCCTCGACGAACCGAATATCCAGCGGCTGATTCCGCGCGTCGAGAAGCGCATCATCACCTACGGCATCGACGCCGCCGCCGATCTCGTCGCCCGGCACGTGAAGCTCGCCGGCATGACGAGCCGCTTCGAGGTGTTCCAGCGCGGCGCGCGACTCGGCGAGTGCACGCTGCAAATTCCCGGACGTCACAACGTGCTGAACGCGTTGGCCGCCATCGCGGTCGGCCTCGATCTGGAGATTCCATTCGTCACCATCCAGAAGGCTCTGGCCGCCTTCGCCGGTGTTCAACGCCGGTTCCAGGTGCGGGGCGTGGTGGCCGGGGTCACCGTCATCGACGACTACGGTCACCATCCCGCCGAGATCCGCGCGACCCTGGCCGCCGCCAAGGCCGGGTTCGACACGCGCGTCTTCACCGTCTTCCAGCCACACCGCTACACCCGCACCAAGCATCTGCGTGAAGAGTTCCTCACCGCGTTCAACCAGGCGGACGCGGTCATCGTCATGGATATCTACGCGGCCGGCGAGAAGCCGATTCCGGGGGTGACCGCCGAGCATCTCGCCGATGGCATCCGGGCGCATGGCCACCGTCACGTCGCGTATTTCGGCGGCGATCGCGCGCGCATCATCGACCACCTGCGCGCGGTCGTGCGGCCCGGTGACATCGTGCTGACGCAGGGCGCCGGCGATGTGAGCCAGCTGGGGCCCGAGATTCTCAAAGCGTTGGAAGCCGACACGCTGGAGGGGAGGCGTACATGCTAGGAGAAATTCGGGGGGAGGTCCGCTTCAAGGAGCCCCTGAGCTTCCATACGTCGCTTCGGATCGGCGGGGCCGCCGACATCTTCGTCGTGCCCCAGGATGTGGACGACATCCGTCACGCGCTGATGTATGCGGAGCGTGAGCAGCTGCCGGTGGCCGTCGTCGGCGGTGGCAACAACCTGCTCGTGCGCGACCGCGGCATCCGCGGCGTGGTCCTGAAGCTCGAGGGCTGCCTCGGCCGCGCGGAGTTTCACGGAGAGGAGGCCATCGCCGGAGCCGGCGTCAGCCTCTCCGCGCTGATCCGCGAGGCGGCGGCGCTGAACCTCGGCGGCGTCGAGGCACTGGTCGGAATTCCGGCGACCATCGGCGGCGCGCTCGCGATGAATGCCGGCACGCCGGACGGCTGGATCGGCGACTTCGTGAGCGCCGTCTACTTCCTCCATGCCGACGGCTCGATCGGCGAGTTCAAGCCGTCGGGCGGCCTCGACTATCGCGCGTTCCACCTTCCCGCCGGCGCGGTCCTGGTCGGCTGCCGCTTGCAGTTCCAGCGGCGACCGTTCGCAGAGATCCAGAAGGACATCAAGGCCCGGCTGAAGCAGAAGAAGTCCACGCAGCCGCTCGCGCTCGCCTCCGCCGGCTACGTGTGGAAGAACCCGCCGGGTGAGCTGGCCACCAAGCTCATCGAGAAGTCCGGTCTCAAGGGCAAGCGGCTGAACGGGGCCGAGATCTCGTCGAAGCACTCGAACTTCATCGTGAACCGGGGTGGCGCCAGCGCCGCCGACATCATCGCCCTCATGGAGATGACGCGCGAGCGCGTGCACGCGCAGTTCGGAGTGGTGCTCGAAACCGAGATTCGCATCCTCGGTGAGTAAGGGGCTCATCTCGCCGCGCGCCCGGGCGAAGGCGCCGGCCGAGCGGCCCGAGCGCTCCGCGCTGGTGGCCGGCCAGCGGGTGGGAGCACGGCGTCGGGGTCCGCGCCGAGCGCCGCGGCTGGCGCGCGTGGCGCGCGCGGCGCTGCTGGCGCTCCTCGTGCTGGCGGCCGTCGCCGGCGCCGTGCGCTGGGTCATCACGTCGCCGCGCTTCGCGGTCATGGCGGTCGACGTCCGTGGCGCCTCGCGCGTGCCGGTCGCGCGTATCCTGGCCGCCGCCGCGATCTCGCCCGGCACGAATCTCTGGACGATCGATAGCCGCGCCGTCGTCGCCCGCATCGAAGGGATGTCGGAGATTCGCCGGGCCGACGTCGTGAGAGAGCTGCCCAACCTCGTGACGATTGTCGTCGAGGAGCGCCGGCCGTTCACCCTCGTGCACGCGGGCCGTCTGCACTGGATGGACGAGGACGGTCGCGTGCTCGGCGAGGAGGCGCGGGCGGTGGCGCCGGAGGTCCCCGTCATCAGCGGCCTGAGCGAAGACGAGCTCGCGTCGATGCGAACCTCGCCGGGGCCGAAGGCGCGCGCGGCGATCGCGTTGATCCGCGCGCTGCTCCGTTCCGGTAGCACGCTCACCGCCGAGATCTCGGAGATCGACATGAGCCGTGCGGAGGGCCCCGTGCTCTACACCGTCGACGGCGTGGAGGTGCGCCTGGGGGCCGAGGAGTGGGACGAGCGTCTGGCCCGGCTCGAAGGCGTGCTGGCGCAGGTGGCGACGCAGGACGTGAACGGTGTCGACCTGCGATTCAAGGACCAGGTCGTGCTGAATCGAGGTGCGCGGTGAGACGGGCCAAGCCAGAGCTCGTGGTCGGCCTCGACGTGGGTACGACGAAGATCTGCGCGGTCATCGCCGCGCCCCGCGCCGGCGGCGTGGACGTGGTCGGCGTGGGCGCGGCGCCGTCGCGCGGCCTGCGGCGCGGCGTGGTCGTGAACATCGACTCCACTGTGGAGGCCATCAAGCAGGCGGTGGCCGAGGCGGAGCAGATGGCCGGGGTCGAAGTGGCGGCCGTCTACGCGGGCGTGGCCGGCGGCCACATTCGGTCGGTGAACAGCCGTGGCGTGGTGGCCATCTCCGGCAAGGACCGCGAGGTCAGCCAGACCGACGTCGATCGTGCCGTGGACGCCGCGCGGGCGATCAACATCCCGCAAGACCGAGAGATCATCCACGTCTTGCCGCAGACGTTCATGATCGACGACGCCGACGGCGTGCGGGAGCCGATCGGCATGTCGGGCGTGCGGCTCGAGGTGGAGGCCCACATCGTCACCGGAGCCATCACCTCCGTGCAGAACGTGATCCGCTCGGTGAACCGTGCGGGCCTGGCCGTGCAGGACATCGTGCTGGAGCCCATCGCCTCGTCGGAGGCCGTGCTCTTCCACGACGAGCGCGAGCTGGGCGTGCTCGTCATCGACATCGGCGGCGGGACGACCGATGTGGCGCTCCTGCGGGACGGCGCTATCTGGCACACGGCCATCCTTCCGCTCGGCGGTGACCACATCACCAACGACATCGCCGTGGGCTTGCGCACGCCGATGTCCGACGCGGAAGAGCTGAAGAAACGCCACGGCTGCGCGCTCACCGCGCTGGTGCCGGCGGAGGAGACCGTCGACGTCCCGTCCGTCGGGGGTCGCAAACCGCGCCAGCTCTCGCGCCAGGTGCTGTCCGAGATCATCCAGCCGCGGGTCGAGGAGATCTTCACCCTGATCGCACGCGATCTGACGCGCGCCGGCTTCTCCGACGCGGCCACCGCCGGCGTCGTCGTCACCGGCGGGACCTCCATCCTGCACGGCGTGCCGGAGCTCGCCGAGTCGGTGTTCGATCAGCCCGTGCGCCGTGGCGTGCCGGGCGACGTGGGCGGGCTCGTGGACGTGATTCGCAGCCCGATCTACTCGACCGCCGTTGGCCTCGCCCTTTACGGCGCGCGGCGTCAGACGCCGGCTCCGGTGTGGTCCGAATCCCTGCCTTCACACGCGCTCGGCCGGTGGGGCCGGCGCTTGCTGGGATGGCTCAGTGAAATTCTCTAGAGAAGATCGGCCGCCGCGCGGAGGCGAACAGCCGCCACTGTTCGCCCGGGAACAGGCGGTCGCGGCCAGGCGTCCACAACCGCGGCGCAGCGCGGCCGCACATCACAAGGAGGCGTGGATGGAGAAGGATCGCGCACGGCGCCCGCTCTTCGAGCTGGACGAGGTGCCGCCGGCGGCGAAGATCAAGGTGATCGGTCTCGGTGGCGGCGGGGGCAACGCGGTGAGCCGGATGATGGCGGCGCAGTTCACCGGCGTGGACTTCATCGTCGCCAACACCGACATGCAGGCGCTGCGCGCCTCGCCGGCGCCGGTGAAGATACAGCTGGGCGCGAAGCTCACGCAGGGCCTCGGCGCGGGCTCGAATCCCGAGGTCGGTCGCAACGCGGCCCTCGAGGATCCGGAGACCATCACGCGGCTGCTCGAGGGCGCCGACATGGTCTTCATCACGGCCGGTCTGGGCGGCGGCACCGGCACCGGCTCGGCGCCGGTCGTCGCGTCGCTGGCGAAGGACCTCGGCATCTTGACGGTGGCCGTGGTCACGAAGCCGTTCACGTTCGAGGGCAAGCGCCGTCAGCTGCAGGCCGAGGCCGGCATGGACGCGCTTCGCAACGTCGTCGACACGCTGATCGCCATTCCCAACCAGCGTCTGCTCTCCGTCGTCGACCGCGGCACGCCGCTGCTCGAGGCATTCAAGGTCGCCGACACCGTGCTGCAGCAGGCGGTGCAGGGCATCTCGGATCTGATTCTGGTTCCCGGACTCATCAACCTCGATTTCGCCGACGTGCGAACGATCATGTCCGGCATGGGCATGGCCATGATGGGCACCGGCGTCGGCAAGGGCGAGCATCGCGCGCTCGACGCCGCGCAGAAGGCCGTGGCCAGCCCGCTGCTGGACGACACCTCGATCGAAGGCGCCAAGGGCATCTTGATCAATTTCACCGGCGGGTCCGATCTGTCGATCCACGAGGTCGAGGAGGGCGCGCGCATCGTGCAGGAAGCCGCGCACGAAGAGGCGAACATCATCTTCGGAGCCGTGATCGATCCCAACCTCGGCGACGAAGTCCGCATGACGGTTATCGCCACTGGCTTCAGCGAGAAGAAGATGCAGAGCGAGCCGAGCGGTAAGGTTGTCGACCTGCCGCGCACGGCACGCACGGCCACGGCGGCGGCGACGCCCGGCGGTGGCGGCACCGCGCCGGCGTGGCGGCGGCGGTATAGCGAGAACCGCGCGGATATCGACGATCCGCTGGCGGAGAACGATTATGACGTGCCGGCGTTTCTAAGACGGAGCGCTGATTAGACGAGCGAGCGAGGCTCGTTCGTTAATCGTCGGGGGGAGCGCGGCTCCCCCCGACGCCCCCCAGCTTCGGTGATCCGAGTGTTGCGTGTCATGATCTTGGTATGACGTCACGATCGAAACCCACTGAGCCGTTGTCGGCGCCATCATCCGCGCCCACACCCGTTCCTGGCGTGCCGTGGTCGCTTCACGCGCATGGGCAGCCGCCGGTGTACTTCACGTTTGCGTCGCTCGAGGCGGCGGGGTTGGCGCATGTGACGACGACGCGGCATTGCCCGGGGGTGACGTCCCCGTCGGAGCGGGCGGGGCCGTTCAATGCGGACGCGCGGGAGACGCTGGCGGCGGCGGGGCTCGACCTCGCGCGCGTCGCGTACGCGCGGCAGGTGCACGGTGCCGAGGTCGTCCACGCGACGGGCGGCTATGCCGGCGAGGCCGACGTGCTGACCACCATGGAGCGCGGAGTGCCGCTGGCGATCTTCACCGCCGACTGCCTGGCGATCACGGCGTGGGATCCCGAGGCCCGCGTGCTGTCGGTCGCTCACGTCGGGTGGCGTGGCACGGTGAAGGGCGCCCAGCAGGCGGGCGTGAGGGCCCTGCGAGCGCTCGGGGCCGAGCCGGCGCGGCTTCGCGTGGCGATCGCGCCCGCCATCGGCCCCTGCTGCTACGAGGTCGACGAGCCGGTCATCGGCGAGTTCACGCGCACGTACGGCGCCGGTCGCCTGGCCCGCTGGAGTCGTGCCTCGCGATCCGGCCATGTCATGCTCGATCTCTGGTCCGCCAACGAAGACCTGCTCGTCGACGCGGGCGTCGAGCGCACGCGGATCGACAACGCGCGACTGTGCACGGCCTGCCACCCCGAGCTGCTCTACTCATATCGGAAGGGGAATCGCGGCCGCCTCGTCACCGTCGCCGCCCTCTGAGCGGCTCGTTCGCCGCCCGCCGTCCGTCGCCGAAAGCCGCGTGCTAGAATCCCCCTGCTGGTTATGCAGGATATCCGCGCCAATCTCGAGCGCGTGCGCGAGCGCATCGCGCGTGCGGCTGAGCGGGCCGGTCGGCGCGCCGAGGACGTGCTGCTGGTCGGCGTGTCGAAGACTGTCGACGTGGGGCGCATCCGCGCCGCGGTCGCCGCCGGCCTCGGCGCTCTGGGCGAGAACCGGGTGCAGGAAGCGCGCGACAAGATCGCGGAGGTCGGCCGGTCCGTGCAATGGCACCTCGTCGGTCACCTGCAGACGAACAAGGTGCGTGACGCGCTCGAGCTGTTCGACGTGATCCATTCGGTGGACCGGATCGACCTCGCGCGCGAGCTCGATCGCCGCGCGAGGGCCAAGGGACGCACCATTGACGCCTTCGTGCAGGTCAACGTCGGCGGCGAGCTGTCCAAGGGCGGCTGGCCACCGGAGGCGGTCGAGACCGCCGTGCAGGCGGTTGCGGCGCTCGGCGGGCTCAAGCTGCGCGGGCTGATGACGATCCCGCCCGCGGTCGAGCGGCCGGAGGACGCCCGCGGCTGGTTCCGGACGCTGCGAAAGCTGGCCGAGCGGCACGGGCTCTCCGAGCTGTCGATGGGAATGAGCGCGGATTTCGACGTCGCCATCGAGGAAGGCGCCACGATGGTGCGCGTCGGCACGGCCGTCTTCGGCCCGCGCGTGCCGCGGGTGCCCGGATTGCCGGGCTATCCCGACCTGAGGTGACGCGATGGGCGTGAAAGGCAAGAAGGTCGGCTTCGTGGGCGGCGGCAACATGGGCGAAGCGCTCATCCGCGGCCTCGCCGAGTCCAACCTGGTGCCGTCGGACGCCATCGTCGTCACGGACGTCCGCGCCGACCGCACCCGCCAGCTGGCCGATCAGTACGGCGTGCGAGCGCTCGACGGCAACGCCGCCCTCGTGCGCGAGGCCGACGTCGTCATTCTCGCCGTCAAGCCGCAGATCATGTCGAGCGTCCTGCGCGAGGTGCTGCCCGCCCTGACCGGCCGTCCGCTGCTCATCTCGCTGGCCGCCGGCGTCTCCACGCCGACCATTCAATCCATCCTCGGCAAATACCCGCGGCTCATCCGCGTGATGCCGAACACGCCCGCGCTGGTGCTCCAGGGCGTCACCGCGATCGCCAAGACGCCGGGGCTCGACGTCGAGGATCTCGAGACGGCGCAGGAGATCTTCGCCGCCGTCGGCAAGGTCGTGGTGCTCGACGAAGAGCAGCTCGACGCGGTGACGGGTCTCTCGGGATCCGGACCCGCGTACGTCGCCATCGTCATCGAGTCGCTCGCGGACGGCGGCGTGAAGATGGGCCTCGATCGCGCGACGGCCATGACGCTCGCCACGCAGACGGTGCTCGGCGCGGCCAGCCTGCTGTCGGAAACGGGCATGCACCCCGGCGCGCTCAAGGACATGGTGTCGTCGCCCGGCGGGACGACGATCGCCGGTATCGCGGCGCTCGAAGAAGGCGGAATCCGGACCACGTTCATCCGCGCCGTCGAGCGTGCCACACTGCGCTCGCGCGAGCTCGGTCGTGGGCCGGCATAGTGTTCGTCGCCGGCAATCTCCTTCTGACGGTCGCGAATCTGCTGCATCTCGTCCTCATGGCGTACATGTGGATCATCATCGCGCGCGCCATCCTGTCCTGGGTGAGCCCGGATCCGTTCAATCCCATCGTGCGCTTTCTCTATCGAGTCACGGAGCCGGTGCTCCGTCCGATTCGATATCGGCTACCTACCATGTCGATGGGCCTCGATCTATCACCCATGGTCGTGATCCTCGTCATTTACTTCCTTGACGGCTTTCTCGTGTCGACCCTGCACGACCTGGCGCTGAGCCTGAGATAGCGAGGCCTCACGATGCGCATCACCCCCCACGACATCCGCCAGCAGCAGTTCTCGTCCAAGATGCTCAAGGGCTACGACCCGCACGAGGTGGACGCCTTCCTCGACGACGTGGCCGAGGACTACGAGTCGGTGCTGAAGGAGACGGCGCTGCTGCGCGAGCAGATGGCGGCCATCGAGGAGCGCTCGCGCGGCGTGGCCGAGCGCGAGAAGAGCCTGCAGGAGACGCTGGTGACGACCCAGCGTCTGGCCGAGGAGATGAAGGCGGCCGCGCGGCGCGAGGCCGAGCTGATCGTGCGCGAGGCCGAGCTGCGCGCCGAGAAGGTGCTGGAAGCCGTGCGCGGCGAGGAAGCGCGGATCCGCACCGAGATCCACGCGCTTCGCCGGATGCGGCGGCAGGTGTTCGAGGAGATGACGTCGACGCTGGCGCGCTATCAGCGGCTCGTGAGCTCCGAGGAGCTGGCCGATGAGCCGGATGACGGTACCGCGTCGTGAAGGTGCATTCGAGGATTGGGAGGTTGAGCATGCACACCGCGCTGCTGTCGCTCGCGTTCGTCGTCGGCTTCATCGTGGTGACCGCGGTGCCGGGCGCCGCCGAGCACAACACGCTCGTGTCGTCGGAAGCAAGCGCGTCGGCGGCCCCCGAGCGGTCGTCGCTCGACGTCGATCTCAAGCTCGGCGTCAACGGATTCCGGCTGGGCGGCCGCGTGTTCGGCAAGGACGGCTACAAGGGCGGCCTCTGGCTGAACGGCGAGACACGACCCGAGGGCTTCAGCGTCGACGGCCGCGTCGAAAGCGACGGCGGCAAGTCCTGGAACTTCAAGCTGAATGCCGACATCGACGAGGCCCTGCGCAAGGTCATGCGCTGGTGACGTCGCCGATCGCTCCGGTCCGCTTCACCGGCGACGCGCTCGTGCTGCTGGACCAGACCGTCCTACCCGACCGCGAAGTCGAGCGCACGTACACGCGCTGGGAGGACGTCGCCGAGGCCATCCGAACGCTCGTCGTCCGCGGGGCGCCGGCCATCGGCGTGGCCGCGGCGTTCGGCGTCGTGCTGGCGGCGCGGGAGAGCCGTGCCACGTCGACCGACGCGCTGCTCGCCGACCTCGAGACCGCCGTGAAGGGACTGGCAGCCACGCGGCCGACCGCCGTGAACCTCTTCTGGGCGCTCGACCGCATGCGCCGCACCGCGGAGGGGCTGCGCACACGATCCGTCGACGACGTACGAGCGCGACTCGCCGCGGAGGCGCACGCGATCCTCACCGAGGATCTCGCCGCCAACCGCGCGCTCGGCGACCACGGCGCCGCGCTCGTTCCGGACAACGCGCGGATCCTCACCCACTGCAACGCCGGCGCGCTCGCGACCGCCGGCTACGGCACCGCGCTCGGTGTCGTCCGGTCGGCGCATGCACGCGGCAAGCTCTCGCTGCTGTGGGTCGACGAGACGCGGCCGGTGATGCAGGGATCGCGGCTGACGGCGTGGGAATGCGTGCGTGAAGGGATTCCCCATCGGCTCATCGCCGACGTGGTGGCCGCCTCGGTGATGGCGCGCGGGGACGTGGATCTCGTGGTGACCGGCGCCGATCGCATCGCGGCCAACGGCGACACCGCGAACAAGATCGGCACGTATGCGCTCGCGGTGCTGGCGCGCCATCACGGCGTGCCGTTCTACATCGCCGCGCCGTTCTCGACCATCGACCCGGCGCTCGCCTCCGGCGCCGAGATTCCGATCGAAGAGCGCGACGCGTGCGAGGTGCGTCGCGTGGGTCCGCAGGCCACGGCGCCCGATAGCTCGCCCGTCTACAATCCCGCTTTCGACGTGACGCCGGCGGAGCTGATCTCCGCCATCGTCACCGAGCGCGGCGTCTTCCGCCCGCCGTACCGCTTCTGATGGGGGCCCCGAAATGGCCCCCACGCCCCCAACGCTCGGGACGCGCCGGGGAACCCGTCGCGCCCCTCGGGCCTACGCCGCGAGCAGCTCGGCGCCTTCGCCCCAGCTGCGATCCCAGCCGTTGAGGCGCGCGTCCTCGCAGATCCGGCGACGCGCCTTGGGGTCGAGCTTGCCGAAGTAGCGCTCGTAGACGAGCAGGACTTGCTCGGTGCTCCACAGATCGAACGAGGTCTTGGTCCGCATGCCGGTCTCCAGTGCAACGTCGATGCCGACATCGTCCGCCGGCTATCTCCGCCTTCCGCCGGCCAGAGGCGACGCCGGGACTGGTACTTGCGTGCCCAGTCTGGCTGGGTAAAGCGCTTCCGCCCGCCGGCGCGATAATCGACGCCATGGCCCACACGGCACGGCACGTTCACGACGCGACGACGCACACGCCGAGCTCGGTGCGCGGCTCAGGGCACGTTCTCGACTGGGACAACAAACCGTTTCCGTTCAAGGTGTACACCGATGCGCCGTCGATTCCGCTGCCGCGTGAGATCGATGCGCTGTCGACGCCGACGCTCGGCGCCGTGTCCGGCGCCGGCGGCGCGCTCGCCGCACGACTCACGCTCGGTGAGCTCACCGCGCTGCTCTACTACACGGCCGGTGTGACGAAGAAGCGGACGTACCCCGGGGGCGTGGAGGTTCTCTTCCGCGCCGCCGCCTCCACGGGGGCCCTGTACCAGACCGAAGTGTACGTCGTCGCCGGCGACGTCGACGGCCTTGCCGCGGGGCTCTATCACTTTTCGCCCGGTGACTTCGTGCTGCGGCGTCTGCGCGAGGGCGACGTCCGCGACGCGCTGGCCGTCGCCGCCGCTGACGACGCGCTCGCGCGCCGCGCGTGCACCCTGGTGCTTTCGGCGATCTACTGGCGCAACACGTGGAAGTATCAGGCCCGCGGCTACCGCCACCTCTTCTGGGATTCCGGAACGATGCTCGCCAACGCGCTCGCCGCGGCGAGCGCGCTCGGCCTGGCTCCGCGGCTGTTCACGGGCTTCGTCGACGCCGACGTCAACCGTTTGCTCGGCCTCGACGTCGCTCACGAGGCGGCGCTGGAGCTTCTCGCCGTCGGTCCGGAGGGCGCACGTGCGGCGCCGATCGAAGATCTCGAACCGATCGTCCACCCGGTGATGCCGCTCTCGCGTGAGCAGCTCGACTATCCGCTGCTGCGCGAGGCGCTCGCCGCGTCGTCGTTGCCGACCGCAGACGCCGTGCGCGCGTGGCGTGCTACGCCAGCGCCCGCGCCGCCCGCAGTGCCGCGCGACCTCGTGTCGCTGCCGGTGCCCGAGACGACCACCGGCCGCACGCTCGGCGAGACGATCCAGCGCCGCGGGTCGACGCGGAGCTTCGCTCGCACGGCGCTCAGCCTCGAGGAGCTCGGCGCCGCGCTGTGGGCCGCCGCCCGCCCGGTTCCGCAGGACGTGCCGGCCGGCCTCGTCGATCTCTACCTGGTCATCAATGCGGTGCAAGGCCTCGCCTCCGGGGCGTACCGCTACGAGCGCGGCGTGCACGGCCTCGAGGCGTTGGCCGAGGGCGATTTCCGACGGCAGTCGTCGTTCCTCACGCTCGAGCAGCTGCTCGGCGGCGATGCGGCGGCCGTCATCTATTTCCTGGCGCCGCTCAACGCGCTGCTCACGGCGTATGGCGATCGCGGATACCGGCTCGCGAACCTCGAGGCCGGTCTCGCCGGCGGGCGAGCGTATCTCGCCGCCTATGCGCAGGGCTTCGGCGCGAGCGGCCTGACCTTCTACGACGCGGAGGTCGTGCGCTTCTTCTCGCCGCGCGCGGCCGGCGAGGATGCGATCTTCGTCACCGCGCTGGGGCGCTCGGCTCCGCGGGAAGAGCGCGTGCTACTATCGACGCCGAAGCCAGCGCCACCGAGGAGGTCGTGACTCGATGAAGAAGTATCAGCTGATGGCCCCCGGACCGACGCCCGTGCCGAGCCAGGTGCTGCTCGCCATGGCGCAGCCGATCCTCCATCACCGCACACCGGAGTACGAGGCGCTCTTCATCGAGGTGCGCGCCGGGTTGAAGCGTCTGTTCCAGACCGCGCAAGACGTGCTGCCGTTCGCCTCGTCCGGCACCGGCGTGATGGAGGCGGCCATCGCCAACACGCTGTCGGCCGGCGACGAGGTCCTGCTCGTCCGCGCCGGCAAGTTCGCGGACCGCTTCGCGGAGATCTGCGAGGCGTGGGGCGTGCGGCACGTGGACCTCACGGCCCCGTTCGGACAGACGGTGGCGCCCGAGCGCGTCGCCGAGGCGCTGCGTGCGCATCCTCGCGCGAAGGCCGTGCTCACGCAGCATAGCGAGTCGTCGACCGGCGTGCTGCACGACGTGCGCGGCTACGCGGCGGTCACGCGCGGCACCGACGCCATCCTCATCGTCGACGCCGTCTCGAGTCTCGGCATCGCGGATCTCCAGATGGACGCCTGGGGCGTGGACGTCGTGGTGTCGGGATCGCAGAAAGGGCTGATGTTGCCGCCCGGCCTGGCCTTCGTCGCCATGAGCGACAAGGCGTGGGCGAAGAACGGCACCTCGAAGCTGCCGAAGTACTACTTCGACGTGGCCGCCGAGCGCAAGACGGTCGCAAAGAACGAGGCGCACTTCACACCCGCTGTCAGCATCGTGGTCGGCTTGCGTGAAGTGCTCAAGATGCTCGAGGCCGAGGGGCTCGCGAACGTCTTCAAGCGCCACGACCGGCTGGCGCGCGCCACGCGCGCCGGCGTCGAAGCGCTGGGCCTCGAGCTCTTCGCCAAGGCGGCGCCGACACCATCGCTCACGGCCGTGGTGTCGCCGGCGCGCATCGACAGCGAGAAGATCGTGGCCGCCTTCTCCACCACGCACAACATCACCATCGCCGGCGGGCAGGGCGAGATGAAGGGGAAGGTCTTCCGGCTCGGCCACATGGGTTATGCGGCCGAGCTCGACACGATCGTCGCCCTCTCGGCGCTCGAGCAGGTCCTGGCCGAGCTCGGCCAGCCCGTGGACTTCGGCGCCAGCGTCCGCGCCGCGCAGAAGGTCTTCGCCGAGCGGTCCTGAGCCGCGCCGCCGCCGGGCCTTTGGGCTAGAATGGCCCGGTTGTGAAACCGATGAGGCTCCTCGCTGTACGACATGGCGCCACGGAGTGGTCGCAGGCGCGGCGCTTTGCCGGCTCGCGCGACATCCCGCTCATCGCCCAGGGGCGGCTGCAGGCCGAGGCGGTGGCGCAGGCGCTCGGTGAGACGGTGACGGCCGCCGT
>DASTCJ010000106.1:0-2603 GCA_035605575.1 Candidatus Methylomirabilota bacterium | reverse complement strand
CGAGATCGGCGGGATCGGTGGACGGCTGACCGTTGCGGTCGAGAATCCAGCCGGGAGGCAGCGGCTTGCCCTCCGCGAGCGCCAGGCCGATGCGTCCGCGCGGGGCCACGCTCATGGCGATGTCGAGCAGGATCGGATGGTGGCACCCCGCGGGGATGCCGACGCCGATCGGGTTGTTGCCGAACGTCGGCGTGGTCCCCCCGGTCGGCGCCAGGATCACGGGGCCCGTCGTCGTGCACAGGCCGATCAGCCCCTCGCGAGCCGCCATCCACGGATAGTGCCCGGCCGCGCCGAGGTGGTTCGAGCGGCGCACCGCCACGATGCCCACGCCTTTGTCGCGGGCGATGCGGATTGCCGCTTCCATCGCCACCACGGCGACCCACTGGCCGGGACCGTTGTCGCCGTCCACCTGCGCGCTGACGCCGGTCTCGTGTTCGATCCGGATGATCGGCCGCGGGTTGATGGTGCCGGTCGTGATCCGCGTCGCGTAGCGCGGAATCGACACCATGTTGTGCGTCGGCTGGTCGCGCATGCTCGCTTCGAGCTGCACATCGGTGACGACCGCGGCGCCCACCGGATCCAGGCCGGCCCGCTCCAGCGCTTCGTGGCCGTAGGCGCGCAGGCTGTCCAGCGTGACGCGCACGCGGGCGGGCCGTTCTCGCGCGTCCACCGCCACCTTCGGCTCGCGGCGCGACGGCGCCGCCACCGTGGCCAGTTCGGCGATCGTCTGGTGCATCCACAGCTGGCGGGGTGTGAAGCGCAGCCCCGCTTCGTGGGCGCGCGTGATCATCGCCATGGCGAGGATCGAGTTGCCGCCGATGTCGAAGAAGTTGTCGTCGAGATTGACGCGGCTCATGCCCAGCACGTCGGCCCAGATGGCGCTCAGCGTCTCCTCGGCGCGCGTGGGCGGCGCGAGCTCTTCGGCGTCGAACTCGGAGTGCGTGCCCGCGTCGTCGATCGGGGCCGCGGCGTGGAGCGCCGCCCAGTTCACCTTGCCGTTGGGCGTGCGCGGCAGCGCCGGCAGTTCCACCATCCGCGCCGGCACCATGTATTCCGGCAGCTTGTGCTTCAGGAAGTCGCGGAGCTCGCGCGTGGACGAGGCCGCGCGGGCGCTCCGCACGACGTAGGCGACGAGCCGCTTGCCGGCGACGTCGTCTTCGGTCGTCACCGCGCTTTCGCGCCAGGCGGGATGGTGGGCGATGACCGCCTCGATCTGGCCGGGCTCGATGCGGTAGCCGCGCACCTTCATCTGGTGATCGACGCGGCCCGAGAACTCGAGGTCGCCGCTCGGCATGTATCGCACGACGTCGCCGGTCCGATACAGGCGCGCGCCCGCATGGCCGCTGAACGGATCCGGCACGAACCGCTCCGCCGTCAAGTCGGGATCGTTCAGGTAGCCGAGGCCCACGCCCGCGCCGCCGACGTAGAGCTCGCCCCACACGCCAACCGGCACGGGCTGGCGCCGGGCGTCGAGCACGTAGGCCTGCGTGTTCGCGACCGGGCGGCCGATAGGGACGACTCTCGTGGCATCGCCGTCCGATGGGATCGGATAGGCCGTCACGATGCCGGTCGTCTCGGTCTGGCCGAACATGTTGATCAGCCGTGCGCCGTGACGGAACGCCACGGTCCACTCGCGCGCGAGATCGGACGGCAGCGGTTCGCTCGCGGACAGGATGAGCCGCAGCTGGTTCGAGAGCAGCGACGCCAGCGACGCCGGCGGCAGGCCCGCCAGCGCCTGCTGACACATCCGCCAGTGCGACGGCACGAGGTCGATGATCGACACGCGCTCCCGTTTGATCAGATCGAAGAGCGCCTCGGGGTCGCGGATGGTCTCGCGACGGGCGAGCACCACACTGGCACCGCACGCGAGCGGGACGGCGAGCTGGCGGACCGAAGACGAAAACGCGAACGAGGCGGTGTGAAGATAGCGATCGTCCGCAGTGATCCCCAGCGTGGCACGCATCGCGTGGACGTAGTGACTCAGGTTGGCGTGCGTGATCATCACGCCCTTCGGCCTGCCGGTGGAGCCCGAGGTGTAGAGGACGTACGCGAGGCTCGAGGGGCTGGCGCCGGCGACTGGCGCCGGCACACGATCGGCGGCGCCGGGGTCTGCCTGGGCGGCGAGGAACTCGTCCGTGACGACCACCGATACCTTTGCGTCGTCGAGCACGAAGGAGACGTGATCCGCCGGGTAGGCCGGATCCAGCGGCACGAACGTGCCGCCGGCCTTCATGACCGCCAGCACGGCGACGGCCACGCCTGTGGAGCGCGTGGCGAGAATGCCGACGCGCGTCTCGAGCCCGACGCCCATCTGCTGCAGCCGCCACGCGATCTGGTTCGCCCGCGCGTCGAGCTCCCGATACGTCAGCTGCTCGTCGCCACACCGCACCGCCAGCGCGCCGGGGCGCGCCTGCGCCTGTTCCTCGAAGACCTGATGGACGCAGCGCTCGTCGCCGGCCGGCACGGCCGTCTGATTCCACGCCGTCACCAGCTGGTGCCGTTCGGCGGCGGTCAGCAGCGGCAGGTCGGAGAGTGCGGACTCGGGGGCCTCGGCGATCGCGTCGAGCATGGTCCGGAAGTGGCCGGTCATGCGCGCGATGCGC
>DASTCJ010000199.1:0-7805 GCA_035605575.1 Candidatus Methylomirabilota bacterium | reverse complement strand
CGCGCTCGACGTCGAGCGCCATCTCGCCGCCGAGGAGATGGGCGGGAATGCGGCCGAGCACGAGGTGCGCGTCGGTGACGGTGGGCTCGTCGCCGCCGGTGGCGTAGCAGACGGGGCCCGGCTGCGCACCCGCGCTCTCCGGCCCGACCGTCAACGTCCCGTCCTCGCTCACGCGGGCGATCGAGCCGCCGCCGGCGCCGATCGTGTGAATGTCGATCATCGGCACGTGCAGTGGCCAGGCGCCCACGCGGCCTTCGTGCGTCACCTCCGCCTCGCCCCCGCGGATCAGGCACACGTCCGCGCTCGTCCCGCCGACGTCCACGGAGATGAGGTCGGCGAATCCCGCCGCTTCGCCGATGCGCCGCACGCCGATGACGCCCGCCGCGGGACCCGACAGCGCCGTGTGGATCGCCTGGGTGCGCACGACGTCGGCGCGGATGACGCCGCCGTTGGACTTCATGATCGACAGCGGCGCGGCGATGCCGCGCGGCCGCAGCTGCTCCACCAGCCGCGCCACGTAGCGGCCGACGAGCGGCTGCACGTAGGCGTTGAGGACGGTGCCCATCGAGCGCTCGAACTCGCGAAACACGGGGAGCACCTCGCTCGAGAGCGAGACCGCGCACCGCGGATGCTCGGCGTGCAGCAACACCCGTGCGCGCTGCTCGTGCGCGGGATTGGCGTAGCTGTGCAGGAAGCACACGGCGACGGAATCGACGCCGGCCTCGCGGAGCCGGCGCGCGGCGTCGCGCACGGCGGCCTCATCGAGCGTCTCGAGCTCCTCGCCGTCCACGGCGACGCGGCCGCCGATCTCGAAGATCAGCTCCGGCGGCACCGGGCGCGCCGGCTTCACCCAGGCGAACATGTTTTCCCGCCGCGGAATGTCGTGGCGCCCGATCTCGAGCACGTAGCGGAAGCCGGCCGTGGTCAGCAGCGCAGTGGCGGCGCCCTTGCGCTCGAGGATCGCGTTCGTGGCCGTGGTCGTGCCGTGCAGCACGTGGCGGAGCGCGCCTGCCTCGACGCCGGCCAGCCGTAGCGCCTTGTCGATCCCCGCGATGAAGCCCTGCGACGGATCGTCGGGCGTCGTCGGCGTCTTGGTGACCCAGAGGCGCCCGGTGCGTTCGTGGACGAGCGCGACGTCGGTGAAGGTGCCGCCGACGTCCAGCGCGACGGCGTAGCCGTCGGCGCGGCCGGCGCTCACAGGACGTTGCGCGGCTTGCCGATGGCGCCCTCGGCGAAGCGCGAGAACCGGAAGCCGGAGATGTCGAGCGAGGTCTTGCCGTCGACGATCAGCTCGGCGACGAGCCGACCGGCGATCGGGCCCATCGCAAAGCCGTGGCCGCTGAAGCCGGTTGCCAGCACGAAGCCCTTGAGCGACGGTACCTCGCCGAGGACGGGCAGGAGATCGGGCGCGGCGTCGATGTAGCCGGCCCACGCGCGAGCGATGCCGAGCCGCGGCAGCGAGGGCAGCACCCGCTGGAGCTCGGCGAGGCTGCGCTGCACCTTCGTCGGATTGGGCGGCGGCTCGAGCGCACGATCCCAGACGAGCGGTTGTCGGCGCGCGGCCGAGCCGGGCAGCGCCGCGCGCAGGCTCGCGACGAGCGGGCGCCCGACGTGAAAGCGAAACAGCGTCTTGTTCTTCCAGAAGTTCGGCAGGAAGAAGCGCAGCTGGCGGAGCGAGTCGAGCGTGACGTCGTGATCGAGGGCGCCGCCGGCGGCGATGTTGAAGCTGCCGTCGCGACGCTGGCGGAATGCGACGCCCGGACCCCAGACGGCGCACGACGTGACCGCGGGCGCGGCCGTGGTTCGGGCGACGGTGCCGCGCACCCACCGCTGGGGCAGCGCGAGGCCGAGGGTGCGCGCCAGCCGCGACGACCACGCGCCGGCCGCGCATACGACGGCGTGGGTGCGAATCTCGCCGTGCTCGGTGATCACGCCGCTCACGGCGCCGGCCTGCGTGAGCACGCGCTGCACGGCGCAGTCGTGATGCAGGCGGGCGCCGTGCGCGACGGCGGCACGCGCCAAGGCGTCCGTCGTCTTCTCGGGATCTGCGTGACCGTCGCCCGGCGTGTGCATGCCGCCCGCCCACGTGCCGCCCAGGCCGGGCACGACGGTGTGCAAATCACCTGCGCGCAGCAGGCGAGTCTCGAGACCGAACTCGCGCGCGACGGGCAGCCAGGCCTCGAAGCGCGCCATGCGCGCCTCGTCGCCGGCGAGGGCCAGGTTGCCGCCCTGCACCCACTCGAGGTCGGCGCCGAGCTCCTGTTCGAGGCCGCGCCACATGCGGTTGGCTTCCATGACGAGCGGCATCTCGAGCGGATCGCGCCCTTGCTGCCGAACGAAGCCCCAGTTCTTGCGCGATTGCTCGCCCGGCACGCGGCCGCGCTCGACGACGACGACGCGCGCGCCGCGGCGGGCGAGAAAGTAGGCGGCCGCGGAGCCGACGATCCCGGCGCCCACGACGACGACGTCCGCCTCACGCTCCATGCTGGGCGGCCATCGTCCGCGAAAGCCCGCGACGTGTCAACTCTCGAACTTCGTCTGTTGACGACGTAGCATCGAGCAGGAGGTGCGACGGCATGATGCCCACCGTGGCGCGCATTCAGGGTGTCGATCCCGGCAACGTCACCGAGGACTATGTCGCCAAGGTGTTCGCCGCCCAGGCCACGGCGTGGGGCGCGCCCCTGCTGAACCACCTCGTGTACGCGCGGCGGCCGTCGATCTTCCGCGGCGCGCGCGGCATGTGGACCGGGCTCGAGAGCTCCGGCCTGATCGACGGCAAGCTGACCGCGCTCTTGAATCGCCGGGTGGCCTCGCTGAACCGCTGCGAGTTCTGACAGGACATCAACGCTGCCGTGGGCAGCCGGCTCGGCGTCTCCGACGACAAGATGCGCGCGCTGGCGGACTATGCCACCAGTCCGCTCTACAGCGATGCCGAGCGCGCTGCCCTCGAGTACGCCGACACGATGACGCTCAGCGATCGCGACGTGAGCGACGAGCTCTTCGCGCGCCTGCGTCGCTTCTACGACGACGACGCGCTCGTGGAGCTGACGGCGATCATCGCCTGGGAAAACGCGTCGAGCAAATTCAACCGCGCGCTACGCATCCCGTCCCAGCAACTGTGGAAGACGCGCGCCTGAGAACGCGGTTCGGTGGCCGGGAGCGCCGGCCCGTGTTCCCCGTTCGACCACGCCATCCGACGATGGTGTGCGCCTGCCTACGTACAAACGATGTATGGGCTCGGCCGAGGCGATACCCTGAAGCACGGGTCTCACGGGGGACACGGGCCGGCGCTCCCGGCCACCGAACCGCGCCGCGCGCAGTATGCGCGCAGTCGCGGCTCAAAATGCGGTGCGATGGAGGACGTTGTCGATGGCGCCGACGCGCAGCCAGCGGTGGCCATACGGCGGCAGCTTCAGCTGGTGGCTGCCGTTCTCGGTGCGACTGTGGTTGTCGTCGAAGACATCGGTGAGCATGTTGCCGCCCTTGACCTTCGGATCGACGACCACGGTCTTGGGACGGCTGCTGAAGTTGTGCAGCGTGAGCATGGAGACGCCGCGGAAGTCGTAGCGCAGCACGAGCACGTCAGGGGCATCCGTCCGTAGCACCGTGAAGTCGCCCCAGCCGAGCTCCGGACATTCCTTGCGCATGCGGATGCGCCGCTCGCACCAGTTGAGCAGCGAGTGCGGCTCACGGCGCTGGTCGGCGACGTTGACCTTCTTGTAGCCGTACTCGCCGTTATCGATGACGGGGCGGACCGTGCGCTCGGCGCGCGAGAAGCCGGCGTGGCGCTCGGAGGTCCACTGCATCGGCGTCCGCGCGCATTCGCGCTCGTCGAGCACGAGATCGTCGCCCATGCCGATCTCGTCGCCGTACTGCATCATCGGCGTGCCCGGCAACGAAAAGAGCAGGCTCAGCGCGAGCTCGAGGCGGCGGCGGTCGTTGCCGAGCATTGGCGCCAGCCGCCGCCGGATGCCGCGGTCGTAGAGCTGCATGTTCTTGTCGGGCGCCAGCGCCGCGAACACCTGGGCGCGCTGCTCGGGCGAGAGGCGCCCGAGATCGCACTCGTCGTGCGAGCGGAGGAAGTGCACCCACTGCGCGTCGCGTGGCCGCTTGGCCGTCTGCTGCAGCGCCCACACCAGCGGGCCCGTCTCACCGGTAGCCAGCGCGTACCAGAGCCGCTGGTTGACCGGGAAGTTGAGCATCATCTGCAGGTGATCGCCCTCGTCGCCGAAGTACTCGATGCTCTCGTCGGGGGGGACGTTGGCCTCGGCCAGCATGATGGCGTCGTGCCCTCGCCAGTTCAGGAACGTCCGCATCTCGTGCAGCATCGTGAAGTCCTTGACGTGCTCGACGCCGGCGCCCTTCTTCTCGATGAGGAACGGCACCGCGTCCATGCGGAAGCCGGACACGCCGAGCTCGAGCCAGTAGCCCATGATCTTCTTGATCTCGTCGCGCACGGCCGGATTGTCGGTCTTGAGATCCGGCTGGTGGTCGTAGAAGCGGTGGAAGTACCACATGCCGGCCGAGTCGTCGAAGGTCCACGTCGTGCGCTGCACGCCGGGGAAGACGATGCCCCTGTCGTGATCGCGCGGCCGGTCGTCCGCCCACACGTACCAGTCGCGGAACGGCGACTGCGGGTTGCCCCGCGCGTGCTGGAACCACGGATGATCGATGGAGGTATGGTTCACCACGAGATCGACGATGACGCGCATGCCGAGCGCTTTCGCGTGGTTCATGCACTCCACGAAGTCACCGGCGGAGCCGTGCTTGGTGTTGACGCCGTAGAAGTCGGTGATATCGTAGCCGTTGTCGCGATTCGGGGTGGGATAGAACGGCTGCAGCCAGACGCACGTCACGCCGAGACCGTGCAGGTAATCGAGGCGCCGGCTCAGTCCCTCGAAGTCGCCGATCCCGTCGCCGTTGGCGTCCATGTACTTCTCGACGTCCAGACAGTAGAGGACCGCGTTCTTGTACCAGAGGTCCTCGATGGCCATGGCCTCTCGGCTAGCAAGGGCCATTCCCGCGACATCGCGGAGATCTTGAAATCCGTTGCAGCCGTCAGCCCGACCACTTGAAGCCGAAGCGCCGCGCCATCTCCGCGATGTATTGCGCGTCCGGCATCGGGCGCGCGCCGGCGATGAACTCCTCGTCGCTCATGCGCCGGCGCCCCTCGTCGAGCAGGCGCGCATCCTCGCCGACGCGCCAGCGCAGCCGCGGCGTCTTCGTGGTGGCCGCCTCGTAGATGACGGTGGCGGCGTCGGCGGGCTGAGAGGCGAGCTTGGACTGCATCTGGTAGAAGAGCAGCAGGCGGCGCACGTGCTCGACGTACGGCGATTGCGGATCGGCGAAGCGCTTGGCCTTCGTGAAGATCGGCGTCGTCACCACGCCGGGCTCCACGATCGCCACGCGGATGCCGAAACCCTGGACCTCCTGCGCGAGCGCCTCGCTGGCCGCCTCGAGCGCGTGCTTCACCGCGCAGTAGTGGCCGTGGCCGGCGATGGCGACGCGGCCGGCGATCGATGAGATGTTCACGATGGCGCCGCTCCGCTGCTGCCGCATGCCGGGCAGCACGGCCTGTGTCATGCGGATCACGCCGAAGTAGTTCGTCTCGAACAGCGTCTTGGCCCAGTCGACCGGCACGTCTTCGATCGGGCCGCCGCCGCCGATGCCTGCGTTGTTGACGAGAATATCAACGCGGCCGGCGCGATCGAGGATCTCGCGCACGCCGCGCTGCACGGAGCCCGCGTCGTCGACGTCGATCTTCACCACGTGGACGGCGAGGCGCTCGTTCGCGATGGCTGCGCGGAGCTCGTCGGCGCCGTCCGGATTGCGCACGCCCGCGCTGACGTCGTGACCGGCGCGGGCGAAATGGAGAGCGGTGGCGAGCCCGATGCCCGTACTGGTGCCGGTGATGATGACGACAGCCATGGCGTTCCTCCTGCCGCTCTTGCGGCGGCGCGCGGAGCCTATCACGGCCATGTTTCCGATTCGAGACATTGGCGGCGCAGTGGACAGGCGGTACGCTCCCGTCATGGGCTTGGAGACTCATCGCTGGACGAGGCTCGAGTACGAGCGGCTGGTCGAGGCGGAGATCCTGGGACCCGAGCATCGCGTCGAGCTGCTCGGCGGCGCAATGATCTGCAAGGAGCCGCAACACAGTCCGCACGCGACCAGCATCGGCCTCGTGCACCGTGCCCTCAGCTCCGCGTTCGGCGAAGGATGGCATGTCCGCGTCCAGATGCCCATCGCGCTCGACGATGACTCCGAGCCGGAACCGGATGTGGCGGTTGTCAGTGGCGATTTACGCGCTTACCGCGACGCGCATCCGGCACGGGCCGTCCTCGTCGTCGAGGTCGCCCTGTCTCGGCTCGGTTTCGATCGGGATCACAAGGGGAGCCTCTACGCACGCGGGCGGCTCGACGAGTACTGGATCGTCAATCTGTCCGACCGCCGTCTCGAAATCTATCGAGACCCCGCGCCAGACGCGGCGGCCGCGTTTGGCTGGCGTTACGGCACGGCTGTCTCGCTCGGTCCGCACGGGCACGTCAGCCCGCTGGCGGCGCCTGACGCGCGCATCAGCATCACCGACTTGCTGCCCTAGCGGTTATCCGCGCACGCGCGCGGACGTCGGGTCGTAGAACGGCTCGAGCTGGGCGCGCGCCGCCAAGCGCTCGGTCGCGATCTCGAGCTCCCAGCGTCCGCTCGCGACGAACGCCGCGTCGATGCCGTCGGCGTGACTCACGTAGCCGAGGCCGACGGAGCGGCCGAGCGTGTGGCCGTAGGCGCCCGACGTGGTGCGGCCAACCAGCACGCCGTCGCGCCAGATCGGCTCGTCACCGAGCAACAGCGGGTCAGCGTCCTCGAGCGCGAAGCTCAGCAGCCGTCGCCTCAGACGCTGGTCGCGCTGTTTCAATAGCGCCTCCCGACCCACGAAGTCCTTCTTGAAGGCGACGGCGAAGCCGAGGCCGGCCTCGAGCGGGGTGTCGTCGCCGCCCAGGTCGTGGCCCCATGACCGATAGCCCTTCTCGAGGCGCAGCGAGTCCATGGCGTGATAGCCGGCGAGGCGGACCCCCAGATCGGCGCCGGCATCGAGGACATCGTCGCACACGCCGGCGGCGAACTCCGTCGGCACGTAAAGCTCCCAGCCCAGCTCGCCCACGTAGGTGATGCGCGTCGCGCGCACCATCGCGCGGCCCAGCTCGATCTCCCGTGACGTCGCGAATGGAAACGCCCTGTTCGACAGATCGGCGGACGTCAGTGCAGAGAGCAGCTCGCGTGAGCGCGGCCCCATGACGCCGAGCACGGTGTACGCCGACGTCACGTCGGTGAGCGTGACGCGCGCGGCGGCGAGGCCACGGCGGATCCAGTCGGCGTCGTGGCCGGCGGCGGCCGCGATGGTCACCACCAGGTAGGCGTCGAGGCCGACGCGCGTGACCGTGAGATCGCACTCGATGCCGCCGCGCGCGTTTAGCATCTGCGTGTAGACAATGCGGCCAGGCGGCATGTCGACGTCGTTCGCGCAGAGCCGCTGCAGCGCCGTTGTCGCGTCGGGTCCCTGCAGCAGGAATTTCGCCAGCGAGGACTGATCGAAGAGCCCGACGGCTTCGCGCACCGCACGGTGCTCGGCGGCGGCGCTCGGAAACCAGTTCTGCCGCCCGTACGTGTAGACGTAGCGAGGCTCGATGCCGTCGGCGGCGAACCAGTTGGCGCGTTCCCAGCCCGCCACGACCCCGAAGACGGCGCCGCGCGCGGCCAGGCGGTCATGGAGGACGGAGCGGCGTACGCCGCGCGCCGTCTCCGGCTGG
>DASTCJ010000187.1:0-16157 GCA_035605575.1 Candidatus Methylomirabilota bacterium | reverse complement strand
GGGCGCCGGGACAATTTGTCGCCCCACCGCCGTCTACGAGTTGTCGAGGGGACCATCTGCGACGAGCGGCTGGTCGATCGCGTGTTCGACGAGTTTCGCCCCGAGCAGGTCGTCCACGCCGCCGCCTCGTACAAGGATCCGGACAACTGGGCTGAGGATGCGGGGACAAACGTGGTCGGCTCGGCGAATGTCGCCAAGGCCGCCAAGCGAACTGGTGTGCGTCGATTCATTTACTTCCAGACGGCACTCTGCTACGGCCTGCGGCCCCTCGAGCAGCCGATCACCCTGAATCATCCGCTCTTGCCCGACGGCAGCAGCTATGCGATCAGCAAGACGGCCGGCGAGCACTACGTGAAGCTCAGTGAACTGAACTGGATCTCGTTCAGGCTCGCCAACGCGTACGGTCCGCGAAACCTCAGCGGTCCGCTGCCGACCTTCTACCAGCGACTGACGAGCGGCAAGCCGTGCTTCGTGATGGATACGCGGCGCGATTTCATCTTCATCGACGACCTCGTCGAAGTCGTCATGCTGGCCGTCCGTGGCAAGGGTCGCTCCGGTCCATACCACGTCTCTTCGGGCTCCGACGTCGCCATCAAGGACCTCTTCGATGCGACCGTGGCCGCCCTGCAGGTGCGACCGGAGCATCCGGTAGAGGTGCGGCCGCGCAGCGCCGACGACGCCTACACGATCCTGCTCGACCCGTCCGAAACCAACCGGGACTTCGGCTGGAAGACGAGCACCCCTCTGCGCGATGGGGTTGCCGCCGCCATTGAATGGTACAAGCGCTTCGGTATCGAGCAAACCTTCACGCACCTGGCCATCGGCCAGGACAAGCGCTGACGATTCCAGCGTGGCCGTGACTCGCGGGCTGGCCGGCGCGCGGTTGCTGGTCGTCGGCGGCGCGGGATTCGTCGGCAGCAATCTCGTCCACGCAGCACTCGCCGACGGCTGCGACACGATCGTCATCGTCGACAATTTCCTCTCGGCGGAGCGCGCCAACGTGCCCGCCGATCGCCGCGTGGAGCTTGTCGAGGGCTCGATCGCCGACGACGCGATCCTGACGCGGCTGGGGGATCGCTTCGACTACGTCTTCCACCTCGCCACCTATCACGGCAACCAGAGCTCCATTGCCGACCCGCTGGCCGATCACGACAACAATCTCATCACGACGCTGAAGCTCTACGAGCGGCTCAAGAGCTGGCGGCGTCTCCGTAAGGTGGTGTATGCGGCGTCCGGCTGCACGCTGGCCGCGCATACGTGGGAGCAGGCCGAGGCCACGACCGAGGATGGCGCCGTCCCGTTCGACCTCGATAGTCCCTATCAGATTTCGAAGGTGGTCGGCGAGTTCTACTCGGTCTTCTATCATCGGCAGCACGGGCTTCCGGTCGTGCGCGCGCGCTTTCAGAACGTGTACGGGCCGCGCGAAGTTCTCGGCGCCGGCCAGTGGCGGGGAACGGCAGCCACCGTCTGGCGCAACGTGACGCCCTCGTTCGTCTACCGCGCGCTCAAAGGCCTGCCGCTTCAGCTCGACAATGGCGGACAGGCGAGCCGCGACTTCATCTACGTCGATGATATCGTCCGCGGGCTCTTCGCGTGTGCCGAGCACGGCGAGGCGGGCGACGTCTACAACATCGCGAGTGGCGTGGAGACGAGCATCCTCGCGCTCGCCGAGCTGGTCAATCGACTGACGGGCAATCCCGCGCCGCTGGAGTTTCGACCGCCGCGCCCCTGGGACCACTCCGGGAAGCGCTTCGCGTCCACAGAGAAGGCCAAGCGCGCGCTGGGCTTCTCCGCCGAGGTCGACCTCGCAACCGGTCTCGAGCGGACCGTCGAGTGGACGCGCGCGCACCTGCCGATGATCGAGCAGTGCGTCGCGCGGCACGCGGGCCACATGGCGGCCACGCCGCACTGACGTCGCCGTGCGGATTTGCCTGGTGTCCAATCTCTATCCGCCGCACGTGATCGGCGGGGCCGAGCTCATCGTCGCGGACATCGCGCGGGCTTTGCACGACACGGGCCACGACGTCGCCGTGGTGACGAGCGCGCGGCGCGACGAGGCCCGCAGTGAGACGCAGGACGGCGTGCGCGTGCACCGGCTGCCTCCGGCCAACCTGTACTGGGCGGGTGACGCGCGCGGACGGATGCCGGCGTTGAAGCCGCTGTGGCACACGATCGACCTGTGGAATCCGCGGATGTATACGGCGATCCGGTCGGTGCTGGATCGGGAGCCATTCGACGTCGTGCACACGCACAATCTCGGCGGTCTCTCGCCTGCGGTATGGTCGGCGGCGGCAGCGGCCGGTGTGCCGATCGTCCATACCACGCACGATTACTCCCTCACCTGTGTCCGGTCGCTTCGAATGACGCCCGACGGGCGGATCTGCCGCGCTCAGTGCACGTCGTGCGCGATGCGGGGGAGCTGGCTGCGACGTCAGAGCCGCCACGTCGCCGGGGTACTGGCGCCCTCGCAGTTCGTCCTCGATCGCCATCTCGAGCTCGGCTTCTTCCCGAACGCCGCGACGAGCGTGACCCGCTGGGGTCTGCGCGAGCTGCCGCCGCCGAGACCGATCCCGCCGTCGCCGCCGTTGCGATTCCTCTTCATCGGCCTCCTTCGCGCGCACAAGGGCGTTCGGGTGATGCTCGACGCGTTTCGGCGCGTGGCCGGTGACGGGATCCGACTGGACATCGCCGGAACCGGCGAGCTGGCCGAGGACTGTTGCGCCGCCGCCGCCGCCGATCCGCGGATTCGAATGCATGGCTGGGTCACAGGCGACGCCAAGCGCCATCTGCTCGACGCGGCCCATGTCCTGCTCGCGCCGTCGATCTCCTGGGAGGTCAGCGGGCTCGCGATCCTCGAAGCCTTTGGCCACGGCATTCCGGCGATCGGAACGAGGATCGGCGGCATCCCCGAGCTCATCGAGGACGGTCGCACGGGTTATCTGGTGGAGCCTGGCGATGCGCGCGCGCTGGCCGAGCGGATGGACTCACTGGCGGCGGCGCCGACCCTGCTGACCCGCCTCGGTGCCGCATGCCGGGCGCGAGCGGAGAGCCTCCGGCTGTCGCGGACGGTCGACGACGTGGTCCAGCTCTACGAGCGCGTGCGGATGGTAGGCGTACCAGCGCGGTCGTGACGCCGCCGCATATCGCGATCAACGCGTCGGTCGTCGGTGACCGGCCCTCCGGCCTCGGGCGCTACGCGCTGAGCCTCATCGAGGCGCTCCAGAGCACTGATGCGGAGGTATCCGTGCTCCAGAGCTCGTCCTCGCTCATCCGTCGCGATCGAGGCCTGACACGTCACGCCGCGCGCCTGGCCTGGTGCCAGACCACGCTGCGATGGCGGCTCCGCCGCAGTGGTGCGGACGTGCTCCTGAATCCGCTTCCCGAGGGCGTGATCGGTCCCACTATTCCGCAGGTGACCGTGCTGCACGATCTCATCCCGCTGACGTTTCCGGCCTTTTATCCGCGCCAGCAGTGGTATTTCCGCCGTCTGGTGCCGGCGATCCTGCGCCAGTCGCGGATGGTGCTGACGCTGTCCGAGGCGACCCGGCGGCAGGCGGTCGACACGTACCGTTTGCCGGCTGAGCGGATTCGCGTCATCCCGACTGGCTACGATCGCCGGGTGTTCCGCGCCGACGGGCCGGCTCGCGGCGATGGCGGGCTGCCGTACGTACTGTTCGTCGGCAACATCCTGCCCCACAAGAACGTCGCGCGACTGGTCGAGGCATTCACCCTCGTCGCTCAGCGCACCGCGGCCCGGCTCGTGGTGGCCGGCCAGGGATGGCCCAGCGAGGTGGCGAAAGTGCAGGCGCGCGCCGCGGCGGCCGGCGTGCCGATCGAGCTTCGCTCGTACGTCGGGCACGACGAGCTGCCGGCGCTGTACCGGGGCGCGCGCGTCGTCGTGGTGCCGTCGCTGGCGGAGGGATTCGGTCTCACGGTGCTGGAGGCGATGGCGAGCGGCACGCCCGTTGTCGCGTCAAACACGACGTCGCTTCCGGAGGTCGTCGGCGAGGCAGGGCTGCTCGTGGATCCTCGAGACCCCGAGGCCATCGCGGCGGCCATCGTCAGCACTCTGACGGATGACGCGCTTCACAAGGAGCTCCGCGCCCGCGGCATCGCGCGAGCTGCCACGTTTTCCTGGGAGCGGACCGCGCGCGAACTTCTGCAGGCCTTGAAAATGGCGGCCGACCCGTGAGAGTCGCGCTGACCGGCTCGGCGCGACGGCAGCGCAGACGCGTCGATCAGCGAGGGGCGTGGCGGATGACGTACTGAGTCATCTCGCCGAAACCCGCGCCGCGGGCCGCCGGGAGAAGCATTTCCAGCACCAGTTTCGCCAGTGCGCTACCGACCGTGCTGTCGACCGCGTGAAGGGCGATGCGCGGAGTCCGACGTGGCCGGTCGCGCAGCCAGTGGCGGAGACTGCGAATGAGCCAGCGTGGTTTCGTGCGGTGTCGCACGGCGACGACACGGCCACCGGCGCGCTCCACCATCGCGCGCATGGTCGCCGGAGTGAAGTGTGTGAGATGGCGAGGGAAGTCCAGGCCCGACCAGTAGCGTCCGAACAGTCGGCCACCCAGGCCGCCGATGTTCGGCACCTCGATGATCATCAGTCCGTCCACCGCCAGCCACTCGAGCATCCGCGCGAGCGCCGCCCGAGGCGCGGGCAGATGCTCGATGACGTGAAATGACGTGATGACATCGAAGCTTGCGGGTGCGAACGCGATGTCGAGCGGATCGCCTTCGAAGACATCCGGCGTGACCGTTCGGGCCTTTGCCGCCGCATCGGCATCGAGCTCGATGCCGGACACGCGCCAGCCGACGGCCCTCATCAAACGCAGGTACTTGCCCGTCGCACAGCCGACGTCGAGCAATCGGCCATCGCCCGTCCACGGCGGGAAGGTTTCGACGATGCGCCGCATCGCCAGGCGAGCGACCGCGCGGCCCGGCAGCGGGACGTGCTTCAAGGCCAGGTGCTGGTAGCCGAGCTTCGTCGCGAGCACCCATCGAACGTACCGCTCGTCGTTTTTGAAGAGTCGTGGAAGATCGGGGTTGCCGGTGTGACGGGGATAATCGTCGGGATATGTGCGGGGAAGGTCCTCCGTCCGTACACGGGGATTCTGCTGCCACAATCCGCAGCGCTTGCACCGGGTGAGGGCGAATGTGCCGGGGACGCCCAGCGCGACATCGCGCAGCCATACCGGATCGGTGAAGTCGTCACCATCGCACAACGGGCAGGGGACTGCTTGGAGCTCGAGCGAGGCAACCACCGTCGCTATTCTACCCGCTCACTGAACGAAGGAGACTCGCCGGCGACGTACGGGCCGGAAGCGGCTGTAGTACCATACCGAGCGGCGTGACGGTTTCCCCTCTTCACGAGCGTCCCGACGCCGTTCGCGGTCGTTCCGCTGTCCCTGCTCCGCGTATCGCCCTCGTTCACGACTGGCTGACGGGGATGCGCGGCGGCGAGCGCTGCCTCGAGGTCGTCTGCGAGCTGTTTCCCGAGGCGCCCATCTTCACGCTGCTACACGTGCCCGGCCGCGTGTCGGCCACCATCGAGAAGCGACGGATCATGACCTCGTTCGTGCAGAGGCTGCCGGCGGCGGCGTCGCGGTACCGTCATTACCTGCCGCTGTTCCCGGCCGCGGTCGCCCGCTTCGACCTGCGCGAATTCGATCTCGTCGTCTCGCTGAGCCATTGCGTGGCGAAGGCGGCGCCGGCGCCGCCGGGCGCGCTGCACCTCTCGTACTGCTTCTCGCCGATGCGCTACATCTGGGATCTCTACGACGACTACTTCGGCGCGCGGGCGGGCGTGGCCACGCGGCTCGTGATGCGACCGGTGGCGGCCGCGCTGCGCCGCTGGGACCGGAACACTGCGGGCGTGCATGACTTCGTGGCGATCTCGCGGCACATCGCCGACCGCATTCGGCGCGTGTACGGACGTGCCGCCGACGTGATCTATCCGCCGGTCGACATCCAGCGATTCCGTCCCGTCGCCACGCCCGACGATTTCTATCTGGTGGTGTCCGCGCTGGTGCCGTACAAGCGGATCGACCTGGCCGTCGAGGCAGCGACCCGACTGCGGCGCCGGCTGCTCGTGGTCGGCACCGGCCCCGAGGCGCGCCGCCTGGCGGCGCTCGCCGGGCCGACGGTCGAGTTCCTCGGCTGGCGGGACGACGACGAGGTCGCCGAGCTCTACGCGCGCTGTCGCGCCGTCCTGTTCCCGACCGTCGAGGATTACGGCATCGTGCCGCTCGAGGCGGCCGCGGCGGGGCGTCCGACGCTCGCGCTCGGCCGTGGCGGCGCGCGCGAGACGATGGTGGGTCTGGGGGAGGGGCCCGAGCCGCCCACCGCGGTGTTCTTCGACTCGCAGACGGCCGACGCGCTGATGGCGGCGATGCTGCGCTTCGAGGCGAGCGCGGATCGCTTCGATCCGGTGGCGCTCCGCGCGCGCGCCGAGCGATTCGATCGACCACGCTTCGCGCGCGAGATGCAGGACTGGATCGAGCGCCGCTGGACGGAGTTCTGTCACCGTGGGCGCGAGGCGGACGCGCGATGCTGAAGGCGCACTCCCGGGTCTTCGAGCAACTGATGCTGGTCGGTGACCTCGTGCTCGTCGCCGCCAGCTGGGTCGCCGCCTACGCCATCCGCTTCTATGCCATCGGCGGCGTGGAGGTGCGGCCGTTCGAGCACTACGCGCTACAGCTGATCCCCATCCTCATCGTGTGGGCCGTCGCCTTCAAGGCCTTCGACCTGTATCGCCCGCACCGTCTGGCGTCGCATCTCTCGGAGTGGTTCGACATCGCCAAGGCGTCGACCCTCGGCGTGCTGGTGCTCGTCAGCGGCATGACCTTCCTCTTCCGCGACTACGACTACTCGCGCATCGTCATCCTGCTCTTCTGGGCGATGTCGATCGCGGCTGCCAGCTTCTCGCGGGCGGTGTTCCGGGAGGCGCTGCGAGTGGCGCGCCGGCGCGGCTACAACCAGCGCTACGCCGTCGTGATCGGCGGCGGCGAGCCGGCGGCGGAGGTCCTGCGCGTGCTCCGGCGCCGGCCCGACGTCGGCATCCGTCTGCGCGGGTTTCTCGGCGACAAGCGCGACGGCGTGGAGGGCGCGCGGTGGCTCGGAGCGCCGGAGGACATCCGCGCCGTGCTGCACGAGCACCAGGTGGACATCGTCATCATCGCGCTGCCGCACGGCGACTATCCGCGGCTGACGGAGATCCTCACCCAGATCGGCGACGAGCCGGTCGCGATCCATCTCGTGCCGGACATCTTCAGCCTGGCCTCGCTGCGCGGCGGCATCGAGGAGTTCGAGACGCTGCCAATCATCCACCTGCGCGAGTCGCCGCTCTACGGCTGGAACCTGGTGCTCAAGCGAACGTTCGACGTCGTGGTGGGCACGGCGGCCCTGCTGGCGGCGCTGCCGATCATGGCCGTGATCGCCGCCGCCGTGCGCGCGACATCGAAGGGCCCGATCCTCTATCGGCAGGAGCGGATGGGCCTCGACGGCCGGCGCTTCGACATGCTGAAGTTCCGGACAATGCGCACCGACGCCGAGACCGACAGCGGACCGCAATGGGCGGTGCCCGACGATCCGCGGCGGACGGCGCTCGGCGCCTTCCTCCGGCAGTTCAGCCTCGACGAGCTTCCTCAGCTCGTCAACGTGCTGCGGGGCGAGATGAGCCTGGTGGGGCCGCGCCCCGAGCGGCCGAGCTTCGTCGAGGACTTTCGCCGTCGCGTGCCCGGCTACATGCTGCGTCACAAGGTGAAGGCCGGCATCACCGGCTGGGCGCAGATCAACGGCTGGCGCGGCAACACGTCGATCGAGCGTCGCATCGAGTACGACCTCTACTACATCGAGCGCTGGTCGCTCGCCTTCGACGTCTCGATTCTGCTGCGAACGTTGTGGCTCGGCTTCAGGAACCGCAACGCGTACTGACGGCCGCGGGCGTCGGCCCCCGCAGACCGGACGCGTGGACACCGCGCGCGGGGTGAAAGCCGCGCTCGTGCGGCTGGCCAGCGTGCAGCTGCTGGTCATGGACGTCGACGGCGTCCTCACCGACGGCGGCATCTACTACACGGAGCGGGGCGACGAGCTCAAGCGCTTCGATGTGCGCGACGGGCAGGGCCTCGTGCTGCTGCGCCAGGCGGGCGTGCTGACCGCCGTCATCACGCGCCGCCGCTCGGAAGTCGTCGAGCGCCGCGCCGAGGAGCTCGGCATCGCCGACGTGCATCAGGGCGCCTCCGACAAGCGGGCGGTGCTGCAGTCGCTGCTCGCCCGCCGTGGGATCGCACCGTCGGCGGCCGTCTACGTGGGCGACGACGTCGGCGACCTCGGCGCCATGCAGCTTGTTGCCTTCCCGGTCGCGGTGGCCGACGCCGTGCCGGCGGTCAAGCGCGCCGCCGCATACGTCACGCGGGCCCACCCGGGCCACGGCGCCATTCGTGAGCTGTGCGATTTGATCCTCGCGGCGAGGACGCCGCCCCCGGCGCCCGTGCCGGTGCGGCGACGCCCGGCAAAGCCGGGACGGTGAGCGCTCGCCTCAGCGGGCGGGAGCGCCCTTGATCGATTCGTGTCGCAGGCTGGGCCCGGTCGCTACTCGGACGGGGCCGGCCTCGCGGCTCGCCTCAGCGGCCCGGGCCGTGACGAGACCGAACGGCAGCCCCATCGCGAAGTAGACGATCATGATGATCTCGGAGTCCCCGAAGTTGTACTGGAAGAGCCCGCCGACGAGCACGGCCACCACCGCCGCTCCGCTCCATGCCCACACCGCTTCGGTGAGCGGCGCCGTCGCCGTCTTGGCGCGCGCCCGCAGGCCGAAGAGCCGCGTGAAGAAGGCGATCCAGATCAGCAGCCACGCGCCGAGGCCGAGGAATCCGCGCTCGGCCGTGATCTGCACGACGTCGCTGTGCATGTGCGCGATGCGCTCGCGCGTGAAGTCCGGTACGCGATACTCGCGGAACCGCGCCTCCGGCATCTTGACCCCGACACCGAGCCAGGGATGGTCGCGGATCATCAGCACACCTGTCCGCCACATCTGGACGCGCTCGACGAACGTCGGATCCGAGAGGTCGGCCATGCTCTTGACGCGAACCGCGAGCGGCGGCACCACGACGGCGCCGACGAGCACGGCGGCGATGGCAACCCCGACGAGCCCGATCGCCCAGCGCCGTCCGAGGGCGACCACCAGAAGCGCCAGCCCGATCACGAATCCGAGCCAGGCGTTCCGCGTATAGGTCAACAGCAGCGCCATGGCGATCGGAACGGCGAGGATGGTCGCCACGCGCCGCTCCTTGCCTGGGAGCGCGATGCAGCACGCGGCGGCCAGCAACAGCGCGACGGCGAGGATGCCGGCGAGCGTCATGTAGATGCTCAGCGTGCTGTGGACGCGATAGCTGATGCCGTGCGTGTAGCTGGCGGACAGCCCGACCAGGGACGACACCGCCGCCGAGGCCAGAAAGCCGGCGAGCAGGACGCGGGCGGTGGACTCGGATGTCACGACGTTCGCCGCGAGATAGAAGGCCACGACGAGCAGCAGACTCTTCAGACCGAGTACGCTGCGTCCACGATCCACGGAGACGAAGACGGACGCGACCGTGATGGTCGCGAACAGCAGGAACGGAACGATCAATGGCAGCTGAACACGACGCCAGCCGTTCTCTTGCCACAGCGCCCAGCCATAGCACGCGGCCGAGAGGGCGAGCGCGCTCTGGGCCACCGTGATCGAGAACGGATCGCTCCACAGAAACACCGCGAGAAAAACGACCGACAGCGTCCGGGCGCGGGTCGGCAACGTCACCACGCCTCTTCGTGAGATCCACGGCGTTCAGCGGGCAAGAGCGTTACGCCGACCACGCGGGGCCCGTTACGCGCACCGGTCACACAGCGTCAGGCACGGCTCCCCGATCGACGCCGCCGCGAATTGCGGGGTCTCATACTGCCGACACTCCGGCGTCGTGCAATGCACGACGCCACACTGATCGCACACCCACTTCATCCCCGGACAACTCTCGCAGTAATCAGCGAGATACATCCGCCCGAGTCTATCAGATCCCCGCCCGCTTACCGGTAGGCTCGGCGGGGGGCCGCGGGGCCGGGGATGTCATGTGAGGGCCGTGCTTCAGGGCACTGCCTCGGTCTCGCCGGTAAATCGTTTGCACGCCGGCAGGCGCACACCATAGTCGGATGGCGTGCCCGAACAGAGCATCCCGGCCCCGGCTTCCCCGCACGAGCCGGTTAGTAAGCGAGCGTCGGTTCCGTCGAGGTGCGAACGCGGATGAAGTAGTCTTTGAACCGCTCGAGGTCGTCCGCCGAGACCATGTCCGAGACGAGGAAGCACGCGACGTCGCGCTGACGCCAGACCCAGGCGACGAAGCCGCTGTCCTTGACGAGCGCCGGCCGATAGCGGTCGATCTGCACGCGCGAGCGATCCGGGACCTTCAGCTCGTCCGCTGGGAGCGCGATGTACGTCACCAGGTGGCCGTCGACGTCGCGGTAGTGGACGGCCAGCCCTCGCTGCCGCAGCAGATACACGGGCTCGGCGCTCACGAACGTCAGCGAGTCGTCGCCGACGAACGCGCTCGACAATCCGATGCCCGATTGCGCCTGCAGCCACGGCAGCTCGGCGGGAATGACCTGCGACTGCCGGCTGCCCCACATCAGCGCGCGCGAGTGCTCGCTGACCACGGCGCGCACCATCTGATCGACCGGGTCCGTGGGCTGCACGCGAGGCAGCACGGTGAGCATGAACATCGCGAACACCATGGCCGTGGCCGCCGACGCCAGCAATGGCGAGAGCCAGGCGGGACGGCGCGCCGTCGCCGGCTCCGCGGCCTGGAGGATGGCCACGCGGAGCGACGCCGGCGCCGTGTACCGGGGAAGCTCGGCGGCGAGCCGCCGTCCCAGATGCTCGTCGGAGTCCGGGATCGAGTCGCCGGGCGTCGACGTCATTTCTTGTAGTCCTTCAGGAGACCGCGAAGCCGTTCTTTGGCGCGGAAGATCCTCGACTTCACGGTGCCGACCGGGCACTCCATCACCCGGGCCACCTCCTCGAGCGGCATCCCTTCGACCTCGGCCAGCAGCAGCACGGTCCGGAACTCCTCGGGTAAGCGCCGCATCGCGCGCTCGAGGTCGGTATGCGCCTCCATGGCGCTACCTTCGTCCTGCGGCGTGTCGTGGAACATGGGCGTGTCCCAATCGGGCACGCCGTCCTCGGCAATGGCCGCCTCGCGCTCACGCAGCCGATAGAACGTGAGGAACGTGTTCCTCAGGATTTGGAACAACCACGCGCGCAGGTGGGTTCCCGTCTGGAAGCGATGGGAAAACCGGAAAGCCCGGAGGTACGTTTCCTGCACGAGATCGTCGGCCTCGGGTGGGTTCCGCGTCAAATACATCGCGAAGTTGTAGAGCGCGTTCAGGTGCTGAAGCGCGTCGCGCTGGAAGTCGGCGTCGGCCATGACGGGCGCCTAGTCCTCGAACCAGTGTGCCGGGTTGGCGCCCGGCGTGACCGCATGATCGTCGGTCAACTCCTCGAGCAGCTCGCGTACGGTCGCATAGAGGGTCGGGTGCTGGAGATCCGGCGCGACGTCGGCGAGCGGACGCAGCACGAACGCCCGCTCTGCCAGCAGCAGATGCGGAACGTGGAGATCGTCCGGACCGCTGATGACTTCGTCGCCATAGAACAGGATGTCGATGTCGACCGTCCGCGGCGCGAATCGCCCCGCCTCGGGCGTGCCCGCCGGCCGCACGCGGCCGAGCTCGTTCTCGATGCCATGCAGCCGCTCGAGCAGCGAGCGCGGCGGCAGTGGCGTGTCGACGGCGACGACACAGTTGAGATACCAGCGCTGCTCGCTGCCCGCGCGGCCCGGCTCCTCCTCCCACGGCTCGGACTCGTAGAGCGGCGAGGCGGTCACCACCTGGACGTCGGCCGCCTCGCGCAGCCGCTGCACGGCCGTCCTCAACAGCGCCAGGCGGTCGCCGAGGTTCGAGCCGAGGCTGAGATAGACGCGCGTCACGCCCGGCTCCGCGTCAGCTCGACCGATGGTGTGCCGACCAGGCCTTCGAGCGGCGGCGTGAGCTTCCGCACGCGCACGCGCACCTGCTGGGCGGGGAACTCGCGAAGCAGCGTCTGCGCGATCTGTCCGGCCAGGCGCTCGATGAGATTCACGCGGCCCTGCGTGCCGACCTCGACGATGCGCCGTGCCACCAGTCCGTAGTCGATGGCGCTGCCGAGGTCGTCAGACGTCGCGGCCGGCGCGAGATCGACGGCCAGCTCCGCGTCGACGGAGAACCACACGCCGACCGTCTGCTCGGCCTTCGACACGCCGTGGTGGCCGTAGAAGCGCACGTCCTCGAGGTGCAGGCGATCGGCCGTCACAGCTTCACGACGGGGTTCTTCAGCGTCCCCACGCCGTCGATGCGAATCTCGACCCGATCGCCCGCCTCGAGGGGGCCCACGCCGGCCGGCGTGCCGGTGGCAATCACGTCGCCCGGCAACAGGGTCATCACTTCCGAGACGCGAGCCACCACGTCCTCCACGGGAAACACGAAGTCCTTGGTGGAGCCCGCCTGCCGCACCACGCCGTTGACGAGCGCCTCCACCGTGACCGCGTTGGGCTCGATGTCGGTAGCGATGCACGGCCCCAGCGGACAGAACGTATCGAACGCCTTGGCGCGGGTCGGGCCCCGATCGCGCGCCTGGATGTCGCGCGCGGTGACGTCGTTGAGGCACGTGTAGCCCGTGACATATTCGCGGACGCGCTCGGCGGGGACGTTGCGACAGCGCTTCTTGATCACCACCGCCAGCTCCGCTTCGTGCTCGACGCGCGCGCTCTGGGGCGGCAGCACGATCGGATCGTCGGGGCCGACGAGCGCGCTCACCGGCTTGAGAAAGATGCGCGGCTCATCGGGAATCGGCAGACCCATCTCCAGCGCGTGGTCGCGATAGTTGAGACCGACGGCGACGATCTTCGACGGGACCGTGGGGGCAAGGAGGATCACCTGGCGCAGCGCGTGTCGCCGGCGGCCCCGCTTGAACAGCGACCACGGCGTGCCGGAGTACTCGATCACCGAGGAGCCGTCGAGGACGCCGTACCGCGTGAGGCCACCGGCACGGAAGCGCACGATCTGCATCAGGCAATCCCGAGCACGTCGTGCATCGAGTAGAGCCCTGGCGGGCGTCCGATCATCCATTGCACGGCGCGGAGCGCGCCGCGGGCGAACGTGTCGCGGCTGTGGGCGCGATGGGTGAGCTCGAGCCGCTCGCCGAGCGTGCCGAACGACACGGTGTGCTCGCCGACCACATCGCCCGAGCGGAGCGACATCACGCCGATCTCGCTGGCCGTCCGCTCACCCGGCAGACCATGGCGCCCGTAGACGCCGACGCGCCCGAGATCACGCCCGAGCGCCTCGGCGATGACCTCGGCCATGCGCACGGCGGTCCCGCTCGGTGCGTCCTTCTTGAAGCGGTGATGCGTCTCGGTGATCTCGACATCGTAGGCGTCGCCGAGGGCCTTGGCCATGAGCGCCAGCATTTTGAACGCGAGGGTTACCGCCACCGACATGTTGGGGGCGACGAGGATGGCAGCGCGCTGCGCGAGGGCGGCGATCTCGTCGCGTTGGGCGGCCGAGAAACCGGTGGTGCCGATCACCGCGCGAGCGCCGGTGGCCGCCACCAGCCGCAGGTGCGCGAGCGATGCCTCGGGCACGGAGAACTCGACCAGCATGCGGTCCTGCGTGATGGCGGCCTTCGCGTCGCCGGTGATCGGAACGCCGAGCGAGCGGATGCCGGCCACCTCACCGGCATCGCGACCGAGGCTCGGATGCGAGGGCGCCTCGAGCGCGGCCGCCACGCGCAGTCCGGGCGCCTCGCCGTGAAGGGCGACGATGCGCATGCCCATTCGCCCGGCGGCGCCGCCGACTACTATATTTGCCGTCGGGGCGCCTTCGCGCCCGACGGTCGGCGAATCAACGCTCATGAGCGAATCCATGTTGCCGTCGGGGCGCCTTCGCGCCCGACGGTCGGCGAATCAGGAGTCATCGGCGAACCGGATCCCGGCTCGCGGCGACTACTTCACGAGGCCGAACTGCCGCAGGATCCCGCGCAGCGTCTCGCGGTTCGCGTCAGTCATCCGGCACATCGGCAGCCGGAACTCGGGCTCCAGCATGCCGGCCATGGCCATCGCTTCCTTGATCGGGATCGGGTTCGTCTCGAGGAACGCGGCGCGCGCCAGCGGGAACAGCCGGTAGTGCAGCTCGCGCGCTCGCTTGATGTCGCCGTCGAGCGCCGCGTGCACCATCTCCGCCGTCTCGCGCGGCACGATGTTGGCGATGACCGAGATCACGCCGTGGCCGCCGATCGCCATGAGCGGCAGCGTGATGTTGTCGTCGCCCGAGAGGACGGCGAAGCCGGGGCCGCAAGCCGCGATGACCTGGCTCATCTGATCGAGCGAGCCGGACGCCTCCTTCACACCGCGGATGTTCTTCACGTCCTTCACCAGCCGCGACATCGTCGCCGTCTCGATGTTGACGGCGGTGCGGCTCTGGATGTTGTAGACGACGAGCGGAATCGCCACCGACTCCGCGATGGCGCGGAAGTGCCGGTACAGTCCTTCCTGCGTCGGCTTGTTGTAGTACGGGCTCACCACGAGCGCGCCGTCGGCGCCTGCGCGCTCGGCCGCCTTCGTGAGCTCGATCGCGTCGCGCGTGGAGTAGACGCCGGTGCCGGGCACGATTTTCATCCGCTTGCGATTCGCGTCCACGACGATCTCGATGACGCGCCGGTGCTCGTCGTGCGAGAGCGTCGGTGCCTCGCCGGTGGTCCCGCACGGGACGAGGCCGTCGGTGCCGCTGGCGGCGTGCATGTCGACCAGCTCGCGCAGCTTCGCCTCGTCCACCTGGCCGTTCCGGAAGGGCGTCACGAGTGCACAGAACGAACCGGTGAAGATCGGGTTCATGCGGTCGTCTCCTTCGCCAACAGGCGCACGATCGTGTCGATGAAACCGTGGGCGCTCATGTGCAAGAGATCGTTGCCCTTTTCCGGCGTGAAGTCAAGGCACGGTCACGGTCGCTTCGTTCGACCGCGCGCTCTCGTTGGCCCGCGTGCTGGCATCCTGCGCGGTGACCGCGTAGCGATAGCGTCCGGGCGGGACGTCGCGATCGACGAACGTCGTCGCCGGCGGTTGCACCGAGCCGACGCGTTCGAATGCGGCGTCCGTGGTCGCGCGATAGACGATGTAAGCGGCCACGTCGGGTGCCGGGCTCGACTTCCACGACAGCCGCACCTCGCCGCGCGAGGCGATCGCCGCCAGATCACTGGCGGGCGCGGGCGGGGTGCTCTTGACGGGCATGGCCGTCACCGGCGCCGACGGCGCGCTCGTCGCGGTGGCGGCGCCTTCGCCGCGGATCGCACGCACCGTGTACTGATACGTGACGTCGTTGGCCAGGCCGCGGTCGACGAACGACGTCTCGCCGGCTGCGGTGCGTCCGACCGCGGTCGGTGTCGCTGTCGCATCCGGCGCGCGGAAAATCTCGTACACGAGCGCATCGCTCACCGGGCTGCCCTCGACGAGGCGCGCCGGCGCCTGCCACGCCAGCCTTACCTCGGCATCGCCGGCCTCGGCCTGCAGGCCCACGGGCGGCTCGGGCGCCGCGACGAACGTGACCGACGCACGCGTCGAGGGCGCGCTGACGTGTCCGCGCGTGTCGCTGCTGGTGACCACGTAGGTGTAGCGCCGGCCGAAGCTCAGATCGCCGCGGTCGGTGTAGACCATGTGCGCGTCGCCCGTGGCGCTCGCCGCCCGTTCCGCCAGCGGAAACCTCGCGACCGCCGTGTAGCCGGGAATGCGGTCCTTCACGAGCATGGCCGGCCGGGGCTCGCCGGTCCCACTGTCCTCGGTGCGGTAGAGCGTCGCCACGCCCGGATCGAGCAGGCGCGTGCCGTCGACGCGGCGTCGCGGCAGCGACCACGCGAGCTCGATGCCGTCGTGGTGGGCGGTCGCCTTCAGATCGCTCACGGCACGCGGCACGCGGACCTCCGGCGACACGGGGTTGCCCCGCTTGCCGCAGGCGACCAGCGTCAGCACGGCGGCGGCGACGGCGGCCGCGCGCCGCGCTCCGACCGCCGTCACGTGGCGATGAGGGCGCGGGCCTGAGCGAGCGCG
>DASTCJ010000121.1:0-2552 GCA_035605575.1 Candidatus Methylomirabilota bacterium | reverse complement strand
TTTTGAACTGCCCCGCCTCGCGATAGATCACAGGAGCCTCGCGCGTATGAGCCGGACGCCGGGAGCGTGAGAACGATGACGAGAAGGGCCCAGATGCGAGGCGCCGAGGAGGCCCGACCGAGGCGTAGGCCGCCTACGCCGCAGGGAGCGGCCGACGAGGCAACGACGCAGATGGGTCCTTCTCGTCATCGTCATACGCGCTCGATGATTTTCTCGCCGAACAGGCCCTGGGGACGAAACAGCAAGAAAACGAGAGCAACGACATAAGCGAACCAGTTCTCGATCGCGCCCCCGACCAGCGGGCCCCAATAGACCTCGCCGAGCTTTTCGCCGACGCCAACGATGAGGCCGCCGACGACGGCGCCGGGAACGGACGTGAAGCCGCCGAGAATCAACACGGGGAGGGCCTTCAGCGCGATCAGCGAGAGACTGAACTGGACGCCGCTCTTGGCGCCCCACATGATGCCGGCCACGATGGCGACGAGGCCGGCGACCGACCAGACGATGATCCAGATCGTCTTGAGGGGGATGCCGATCGACAGCGCGGCCTCGTGATCGTCGGCGACCGCGCGCAACGCGCGCCCGATGCGCGTGCGCTGGAAGAACACGGCGAGAATGGCCACGAGCACGGCGGCTGTGCCGGCCGCGGACATCTCGAGCTGGTTGACCTGGATGCCGGCCAGCATGATCGAGCGGTCGGGAATCCCGACGTCCAGCCGCTTGACGTTGGCACCCCACAGCATCTCGCCGAAGCCTTCGAGGAAGAAGTTCAAGCCGATCGTGGCCATGAAGAGAATGATCTGCTCCTGGTTGACGAGCGGTCGCAGCACGACTCGCTCGATCGCGAGCGCCAGCGCGATCATCACGGCCATGGTGAGCAGCAGCGCAACCGGCACCGGCATGCCCTTCTCCATCAGGCCGACCAGCGTCAAGGCGGCGAAGAGGACCATCGTGCCCTGCGCGAAGTTGAACACGCCCGAGGCCTTGAAGATGAGGACGAAGCCGAGGGCGACGAGCGAGTACATCAGCCCGGTGGCGATGCCGCCGAGCAGGACCTCGATCAGAAAGCTTGGCGAGCTCGCCATGTCCTTGAAGGGACCGACGAGCACGGCGTAGAGCAGGCTAGCCATGTGTCGCTCCCAGGTACGCGTCGAGCACCGCCTGGTCCTTGCGGATCACTTCCGGTGTGCCGTCGGCGATCTTCCGGCCGTAGTCGAGGACGACCACGCGGTCGCAGATGTCCATCACCACGCCCATGTCGTGCTCGATGAGCGCGATGGTGGTTCCGAACTCGCTGTTGACGTCCAGAATGAAGCGCGACATGTCTTCCTTTTCCTCGACGTTCATGCCGGCCATCGGCTCGTCGAGCAGCAGCAGCGTCGGCTCGGCGGCGAGCGCGCGGCCCAGCTCCACGCGCTTCTGCAGCCCGTACGGCAGCTTGCCGGCGGGCGTCTTGCGAATCGCCTGGATCTCGAGGAAGTCGATGATCCGCTCCACCACGGCTCGGTTGGCGAGCTCTTGCCGTTTCGCCGGACCCCACCACACCGCGTCCAGCAGGAAGTGGCCGCGCATCTTCAGCAGGCGCCCGGTCATCAGGTTGTCGAGCACGCTCATCCCGCGGAAGAGTGCGACGTTCTGAAACGTACGTGCGATGCCGAGCGCGGCGACGTCGGGCGGAGCCAGGTGCGTACGCTCGCGGCCGTCGAAGACGATGCGGCCCTCGTAGGGATGGTAGAAGCCGCTGATGACGTTGAGCAGCGTCGTCTTGCCGGCGCCGTTCGGGCCGATGATCGCGAGGACCTCGCGGCGGCGCACCTCGAGGCTCACCTTGCTGAGCGCCAGCAGCGCCCCGAAGCGCACGCTCACGTCCTCGACTGATAGTAGTGGGGGCCCCGACATGGCCCCCACACCCCCAACGCTCGGACGCGCCCCGGCGGAGCCGGAGCGCGCCTCGGGATCGCTGGCCCCCACACCCCCAACGCTCGGACGCGCCCCGGCGGAGCCGGAGCGCGCCTCGGGATCGCTGGCCCCCACACCCCCAACGCTCGGACGCGCCCCGGCGGAGCCGTGGCGCGCCTCGGGATCCGCCCCCACATCCCCAGCGCTCGGACGCGCCCCCGCGGAGCCGGAGCGCGCCTCGGGATCGCTCATCGGGGCGGCGCCTCGGCCGGCGCGGTCTCGCAGATCCGCACGTTGGCCCGCACCATGCCGGTGCGGCCGTCCTCGTACGTCACACGCGCCTCGACCTCCACCTGATCGCGATCGCCGTAGAGCGCCTCGATCAGCGGCGCGTACTTCTGCGCGATGTAGCCGCGCCGGACCTTACGCGTGCGCGTGATCTCCTCGTCGTCGGGGTCCAGCTCCTTGTGCAGGATGAGGAACTTGCGGATCTGGGCGTCGCGCAGCGCGGCGTCGTCGAGCAGGCTCGCGTTGACCCGCTCCACTTCTTGCCGGATGAGCGCGGCGACCTCGGGCTTCTGGCTCAAGTCGGTATAGCTCGTATAGGCAATGTTCCGGCGCTCCGCCCAGTTCCCGACGGCGGTGAGATCGAT
>DASTCJ010000205.1:0-4295 GCA_035605575.1 Candidatus Methylomirabilota bacterium | reverse complement strand
CACGCTGCTGGCCGATCTCGCGCGGCGCTGCCGGGAGCGGCGCGGCGAGCTCGCGCTCGTGCTGGTCGAGGTGCCCGACGCGGTGATTCCGGGCGCGAGCGCGGCGCAGGAGCGCATGCGCGCGCTGCTCGCGGCGATCGCCGGGGAGCAGGGCCTGCGCTTCTTGGGCACCAGCGGCGTGTTCGCGGGTTGCCCGGACTGCTACCTTCCGCGCGACGGGCACCTGTCGCGCGAAGGCCATCGCCGGCTCGCGGCCGCGGTCGCGGGCGCGTTCCCCGCCCGCGGGTCCGGAGCGGAGTCGTGAAGGAAACGCTCTGGTACGACCTCAGCAGCTCTAATAGGAGAACAGCGGCGTGAACAACCTCCCGCCGCTGCACCAGTCCCAGCGGCACCGCCATCGACGCCGGAACGCAATACGTCGCAGAAAGAAAGGCGTACGTCACAGAAACATAGGCGGTGACGTCGGGGGCCGCTAGTCATCGAAGGCGTCGGCGATCCCGTAAAGCGCGCGTTGCGGGCCGTTCATGTGAACCATGGGACCTCGCTTAGAAACCGAGAAGCGGCCCTCCTGAAAATCCTGGTGTCGGCGGTTCAATCCCGTCCCTGCCCACCAGATTTTCAGCAACTTACCCGTGTTTGACACCGAATTCTCACTCAGCGGACGCGATGCCCGCTCACTCGTGATCGGCCTGCCGTAGCGGTGGAAACGTGAGCGATATGCGCGCCTGGGCTCCGCGTCGGGGCGGGCCCGATGCCTCTGGACCAACGCTTCGGTCTGGGAGAGACTCCGGTGGCACCTGTCATCGTTGTCCGCGCTGTGTCGGGGGTGAGGAAACGGAGCGGCGGGTGGTTCCTGGGCGAGCATGAACAGTCTCAAGGACAAGCAGGCATTCGACGATATGCATGCCCGCGGCGACACGCCACGGCAAGTGTGGACCTCGGAGCCGTAGAGGGAGTCGATGGACATCCTGGGAATCTCGGCCTTCTACCACGACAGCGCGGCGTGCCTGATCCGTGACGGCGACATCGTCGCCGCCGCGCAGGAGGAGCGATTCACCCGCAAGAAGCACGATCCGCGGTTTCCGCGGGAGGCCGTTCGCTACTGCCTCCGGGCGGGCGGCGTGGCGCTGTCCGATGTGCGCTACGTGGCCTTCTACGACAAGCCCCTCGTGAAGTTCGAGCGGCTGCTCGAGACCTACCTCGCGTTCGCGCCGCGCGGGCTGCCGTCGTTCCTCCACGCCATGCCGGTGTGGCTGAAGGAAAAGCTGTTCCTCAAGGCGCTCCTGAGAAAGGAGTTGCTGGCCCTCGCCGCTGAAGATCGCCGGGCGGCGCCGCCCACCATTCTTTTCGGTGAGCACCACGAATCGCACGCGGCGTCGGCGTTCTATCCCTCACCGTTCGACAGCGCCGCCGTACTGTGCATGGACGGCGTGGGTGAATGGGCGACGACCTCCGCCTGGCTCGGGGAGGGCGGAGAGCTCACCCCGCTCTGGGAGATCCCTTTTCCCCATTCCCTGGGGCTTCTCTACTCGGCGTTCACGTACTACACGGGCTTCAAGGTCAACTCCGGCGAATACAAGGTCATGGGCCTCGCACCGTACGGCGAGCCGAAATTCGTCCAGGCCATCTACGACCATCTTCTCGATCTCAAGCCCGACGGGACGTTCCGGCTGAACATGGATTACTTCGACTACGCCACCGGCCTCGCCATGACGAACCGGCGGTTCGACGGGGTTTTCGGTGGGCCGCCGCGAGAGGCGGAGAGCCGCCTCACCCAGCGCGAGATGGACCTGGCGCGCTCGATCCAGGATGTCACCGAGGAAGTGATGCTGCGCCTGGCACGTACCCTCCACCGGGAGACGGGCTCGGAGAATCTGTGCCTGGCCGGCGGTGTCGCCCTGAACTGTGTGGGCAACGGCCGTATTCTTCGCGAGGGGCCGTTCAGCGGACTCTGGATCCAGCCTGCCGCGGGCGACGCGGGCGGCGCGATCGGTGCGGCATTGACGGCGTGGCACAGGCTTGAAGGGCGACCGCGGAAAACTGCTCCGCCCGACGATGCAATGCGCGGGGCGTTTCTGGGGCCAGCGTACTCAAACGAGGAGATCGAGCGCTTCCTGCGACGACAGCAGGCGCCCTACCAGCGTCTCGGCGACCAGGAATTGGTGGAGCGGGTCGCTGACGCTCTCGCCGCCGGGAAGGTGGTCGGCTGGTTCCAGGGGCGCATGGAATTCGGGCCGCGCGCACTCGGCGCGCGGAGCATCCTGGGCGACGCCCGAAATCCCACGATGCAGTCCGTTATGAACCTCAAGATCAAGTACCGCGAGTCGTTTCGTCCATTCGCCCCGTCGGTCCTGCGGGAGCGCGTCGCCGAATACTTCGACATGGACTCGGACAGCCCGTACATGCTGCTCGTGGCGCCCGTCGTCCCAACGCGCCGAACGCCGCCGACGCCGGAGCACGAGCAACTGTGGGGGATCGACCTCCTCCGCCTGCAGCGATCGGACATTCCCGCCGTGACGCATGTTGACTACTCGGCACGCGTGCAGACCGTCCACGAGGCGACCAATCCCAGGTATTACCGTCTCCTCAAGGCGTTCGACGCCAAGACGGGGTGTGGCGTGATCATCAATACCTCCTTCAATGTGCGAGGCGAGCCGATTGTCTGTACGCCTTCGGACGCGTACCGCTGTTTCATGCGGACGGAGATGGATCTCCTCGTTCTCGAGAACTGTGTGCTCGCGAAGCCGGAGCAGCCGCCGCTGGTCGGAGACACGGACTGGCGCAAGGAATTCGAGCTCGATTGAAGGGACGAACCGGCTGATGACACCCGACGGCACCCGCGGCCAACTTCGCAGCTTCGGCTTCATCGTGGGAGCGATCTTCAGCGCTCTCGGCTTGTGGCCGCTGATCATCCGGGGCGGCGGCGTCCGCCTGTGGATGCTCGCGCTGGCCCTCATTCTCGTGGTGCCGGCCCTGATGGCTCCGGGCCTTCTGCGACCCGTGTATCGGGTCTGGATGGCGCTTGGACACGTCCTTGGCTGGATCAACACGCGCGTCGTGCTGGGCTTGATCTTCTTCGGCCTGATCACGCCCATGGCGATCGCCTTCCGGCTCGGCGGCCGGGATCCTATGCAGCGGACCTTCGATCGCAATGCATCGACCTACCGCGTGCCCAGGACACTCAGGCCGGGCAGTCATATGCTGCGCCAGTTCTAAATACTGCACGCTGATGGAGGATCGCTCATGCGGGACTTTGTAATCGACCTGTGGATGTTCATGCGGGAGCGCAAGAAGTTCTGGCTCCTCCCGATCGTCCTCGTTCTCGTGCTCTTCGGAGGCCTCGTGGTCTTGTCGCAGGGCACCGTGATCGCGCCGTTCATCTACACGCTCTTTTAGCCTGCGCGCGCGAGAGGACGTCTCTGCCGCAAGGTGATGCGATGAGGATCCGCGGGTCGTTGATCCGGGGCGTCGGCGGCGTGCTGTTCTCGCTCTTGCTCACGCTGGGCCTCCTCGAGGCGACGTTGCGCCTGGCGCCGGGGCTGCTCGGCGGCAGCCTCGCGAATGCCGTGTACTCGGCCTTCCGCGACTGGCCGCTCGGGATGTACGTCCGCGATCGCGTGATCAAAATGAACTTCATGCGACCCGACTTCGCGACGCGTGCCTACTGGAATGGCTACTGGTGGACGCATCGCACCGACGCGTGGGGCTTCCGGAATCCCCCCGATCTCGAGCGGAAGTCGGTCGTGCTGCTGGGCGACTCGATGATCTACGGGCTCGGCGTCGAGGAGCAGGACACGGTCGCGCATTTCCTCCGCGCGGAGCACGGGCGCGCGGCGTACAGCATGGCGCGCCAGGGCGACGGCCTGTTCGAGGAGTACGTGCTCGCGCGCCTGTTCCTGCCGCGCCTGTCCCCCGAGTGGGTGGTGCTGTTCGTGTTCCTGAACGACTTCCGCGAGGCCGAGGCCAATCAGCAGCAGATCGAGAGGGCGGCGTCGCAGCTGATCGACGGCATCGACTATCCGGCGCTGCTCGCGCGCGTCGAACATCCGCCGGACGCGATCCGCCTTCGGGACCGGGTGCTGTCGCTGCGCGTGGCCCGCCTCGCGCGCGGCATCGTCCAGATGGTGGGTCGCGACTCGGCAGGCGCCGACGAGGGGCGCCAGCTCACCGCCGCGATCCTCGAGGACGCGCGCTTCGCGCCGCTCTCCGCCTACTACCGCACGCTGCTGGCCGATCTCGCGCGGCGCTGCCGGGAGCGGCGCGGCGAGCTCGCGCTCGTGCTGGTCGAGGTGCCC
>DASTCJ010000200.1:0-2897 GCA_035605575.1 Candidatus Methylomirabilota bacterium | reverse complement strand
TCGTTGTCCCCAACTTCGGGCAGGGTGTGACATCGCTCGCGCAGTGCGCGGTGTTCGAGTACGACGGCCGCGAGTTCGTAGAGCTCGCAGGGGAAGACGTCAAGCAGCGGATCCAGTTCGTTCCTCTTGTCAATGCGTGCGCCGGCCGAACGTGAACGCGCGGATCGGCGCATCGTGAACACGCGGATCGGTCCATCGTGAACGCCCGGATCGGCATCATGAACGCCGGGATCGGCGGGATGAACACGCGGATCGGCATCATGAACACCGGGATCGGCCATCGTGAACACGGCCGGCCGGGTGGTCAGGGTGGCCGGTGAGAGTCGGGTCGCGGGCGCGACCACGGAGCAGCGGCGCTGGACGGTGACGGACCGTCGCCCCTCGAGGAGAGGCGATGGCCACGGAGCGACTGTCCATGCGAAAGACACGAGAGATTCTGCGACTGCGCTGGGTCCTTGGGCTCACGCACCGGGATGTGGCCAAGAGCGCGCGCTCGAGCGTCGGCGCCGTCCACCTGGCGGTGTCGCGGGCGAAGAAGGCGGGCCTGGACTGGGCGGCCGTCGCGGCGCTGAGCGACAGCGAGCTCGAGGCGAAGCTCTACGGGGTGCCGTTCGCCGGTCAGGACCGGCCGCTGCCCGACTTCGCCTACCTCCACGCCGAGCGCAAGAAGAAGGGCGTGACGCTCGAGCTCCTCCACCACGAGTATCTGGAGCAGCACCCCGACGGCTACCGCTACTCGCAATTCTGCGACTACTACCGCGACTGGCTCGGCAAGCGCCGCCTGACGATGCGACAGGAGCACCTGGCCGGCGACAAGCTCTTCACTGACTACTCGGGGAAGAGACCGAGCATCGTCGATCCGGCCACCGGCGAAGAGAAGGCGGTCGAGCTTTTCGTCGCGGTGCTCGGCGCCTCGAACTACACCTTCGCCGAGGCGACGCTGTCGCAGAGCGGGCCGGACTGGATCGCGAGCCACTGCCGCGCCTTCGCGTTTCTCGGCGGTGTGACGGCCGCGGTCGTGCCTGATCAGCTCAAGAGCGCCATCACCCGCGCGTGTCGCTACGAACCAGGAGTGCAGCGGACGTACGAGGAGATGGCCGCCCACTACGGCACGGCGATCGTGCCGGCCAGGCCGGCGCACCCGCGCGACAAGGCGAAGGTGGAGGTCGGCGTCCAGATCGCGCAGCGCTGGATCCTGGCCCGCCTGCGCAACCAGATCTTCTTCTCGCTCGACGCGCTCAACGAGCGAATCGCCGAGCTGCTCGAGGAGCTGAACGATCGGGTGATGCGGATCTACGGCGTCAGCCGGCGCGTGCTCTTCGAGCGGCTCGACCGGCCTGCGCTGCGTCCGCTGCCGCCCGAGCGCTTCGTCTACGGCGAGTGGCTGACCGCCAAGGTGAACATCGACTACCACGTCGACGTCATGCGCCACTACTACTCGGTCCCGCACTCGCTGGTCCACGAGAAGGTCGACGTGCGGGTGAGCGGCGCCACCGTCGAGGTCTTCCACGGCACCCGTCGGGTGGCCAGCCATGCCCGCTCCGACGCGCGCGGCCGTCACACGACCGAGCCGTCGCACATGCCTCTCGCCCACCAGCAGCATCTCGAGTGGACGCCGTCGCGCATCGTCTACTGGGCGAGCACGATCGGCCCGAACACCAAGGCGCTGGTCGAGGCGATTCTTGAAGAGCGCCGCCACCCCGAGCAGGGCTATCGCTCCTGCCTCGGCATCCTCCGCCTCGGCAAGCGCTACGGCGACGAGCGACTCGAGGCGGCATGCGGCCGCGCCGTCGCTGTGCGCGCCCGCTCGTACCGCCACGTCGACTCGATCCTGAAGAACGGGCTCGACCGCGTACCGCTCACGCCAGACGCCGAACCCGCCGGCGTCGGTCACCACGAGAACGTTCGCGGGGGCGACTACTACCACTGAGGAGAACTGCGTGCTGAAGCAACCTACGATCGACAAGCTCAAAGACCTCCGGCTCGACGCCATGGCCGCCGCCTGGCTCGAGCAGCAGAAGAAGCCGGACCTGGCCAAGCTCGACTTCGACGAGCGGCTCGGCATGCTGGTCGACGCCGAATGGCTCCACCGCGAGAACAAGCGGGTGAGCCGCTGCCTCAAGGAAGCCAAGCTCCGCATCAGCCAGGCATGCGTCGAGGACATCGACTACCCGGCGCGACGCGAGCTCGACCGTGCCGTCGTCCGTCAGCTCGCGACTTGCCGCTGGATCGACGAGCACCAGAACGTCGTCATCACCGGCGCGACCGGTACCGGCAAGACGTACATCGCCTGCGCCCTCGCGCAGCAGGCGTGTCGCAAGGGCCACCGCGCGCTCTACCGCCGCGCCTCGCGGCTCGCCGACGAGCTCACCCTCGCCCGCGCCGACGGCACCTACACTCGCGCCCTCGCCAAGCTCGCTCGCGCCGACCTCCTCGTCATCGACGACTGGGGCCACGCGCCTCTCAAGGATCCCGACCGCCGCGATCTCGTCGAGGTGCTCGACGACCGCTACGGCCTCCGCTCAACGGTCATGACCAGCCAGCTGCCGGTCGCCAAGTGGCACGACCACATCGGTGACCCGACCTCGGCCGACGCCATCTGCGACCGGATCCTCCACAACGCCCACCGAATCGTGCTAAAGGGCCCCTCCCGCCGGAAGGAGGACTCCATCAAGACCGAGAACTGACCAGCGTCGCTTCGCTCCGATCACGATGACCGATCTGCGTGATCACGATGCGCCGATCTGGGCGCTCACGATGGCCGGAATACGCAGTTGTCCGAACAGCCGAAGCATCGCGACGGGCCCGGGTACGCTTCGTCGCGCTGCACCGCCCGGGTTCAACCCACACGAAGCGCCGTTGCGACTCCCTGCAGAATCGCACGGGCTGCGTCACCG
>DASTCJ010000221.1:0-20298 GCA_035605575.1 Candidatus Methylomirabilota bacterium | reverse complement strand
CGTCGCCTGTAACCATTGGAGATCGGCCAGCGTACGGGCGCCCCGCTGCCGCGCCGCCGGAAGCAGCGCCAGGAAGATGTGGGCCGCCGCCAGCGCGTCGCCTTCCGCAGTATGACGGCCCGCAACGGAAAACCCCAGGCGGGCGGCGACGGTATCGAGACCGACGTCGACCCAGTCCGGGTGCAGGGCTGCCGCGAGCTGCATCGTACACAGGACGGCGTTGGTCGGTAGCGGCTGCCCATGACGGCGGCGCTCGCGGCCGAGGATGGCCATGTCGAAGGCGACGCCGTGTCCGACGATCGGATAGGCCTCGCACACGAGGTCGATGTGCCGCAGGGCTTCGTCGATGCGCGGCGCGTCCTGCACCATCACGTCCGTGATCCCATGCACGGCAACGGCCGTTGGAGGAATCGTCCGCGCCGGGTTGACGAGGGTGACATAGCCCGGCCGCGGTTGCCCGGCGACGATCGGGATGACAGCGGCGGCCACGGGAACGTCCACGCGCGAATCCAGACCGGTGGTTTCAAGGTCGATCGCAATGAACCCGCGCCTGACCAGGGCGTCGAGCGGCATCGTGTGGCCGCGCCGACGCGACCAGAGCGGACTGAGCCAGGCCACGATGGCGCGCTATCCGAGACGATCGGTGAGGAATCGCATACGCAGTCCTGCCTGCACTCGCTCGACGGTCTTCTGGGCGTCACGGAGCAGCAAGCTGTCGCTCCGGGACAAGCTGCGCGGATCGATGTAGTTGTCTGCCTCGCCGCCGGCCGCGACTCGCTCGAGCTGGTGCACCAGCCGAAGGCGCATGAGAAACCGGTACGCATCCGTGATCTCTCGAGTGTCCTCGGCCGTGTACGCTCCGCGCTCGGCAGCCTGGCGGAAACGCTCGATCGTGTTCGTTTCGGCAAGCCCGAGCGCCAGGGCGTCGACCCGTGCCGCGCCGACCAGCTGCATGGTGCCGGCGGCCTTGATGTCGACTCTGCCGCGATGTGGACCGGCCGAGATTGTGCGCATCTTCCCGACGAACGTGACGGGGACGCGACGCTCGACGACGTCGCGTGCCATGAGTCCAAGGAATACCTTGCTCGCGGGCGCCTCCCCGCGCACGATGTTCCGCAGCGCAGCCGCGAGCTCGGAGGCTTCGTCGAGCGGCCGGAGATCGAAGTGCACGCTCGCCGCCAGCACCTCCTCCGGCGCCGGATGGTCGAGCCAGCGACGAAAGCTCGCCGTCCATGCCGAAACCGGCTGGCAGAGATCGGGATTCGACGCCATCACGTTGCCGGGACATCGCGGAAACCCCACGAGCGTGAGCCCACGGATCGCCTCCTGCGCGAAGCGCGCGAAGTACGACGTCGTGGCGCCGGCGAGCGGCGCTGGCGGATCGGCATAGACGAGGCCGTTGTCCTGGTCTGTGCGCAACGTCTGCTCGCGGCGGGCCTCGCTGCCGAAGAGCAGCCAGCAGTACGGCACGGGCGGCGTGCCACCGCCGGTCTCGGCGATTGCAACCTCCGTGAGTTGCAGCACCCGCGCCACGAGCCGATCGTTCACCTCGGCGACGATCCGACCCACGTCGTCGGCGCTGCCGCCCTGGCGAACGAGCGTCCCGATCATCGTCGTCGTCTTCGCGGCAAGAGCGGCCAGCTCGGCAAGCGACGCGCCATGCCCGATCTCACGCGCCAGCATGATGGGGTGCGTGCTCTGCCAGCGCAGGAAGTCATGGCTGGCGACCACGCCCACGACACGGCCCTCGTCGACGACGGCGAGATGGTGGATGGTCCGTTGCGTCATCGCGAGCAGCGCTTCGAATGCGAACGCATCGGGCCGGATGGTGAGGAGCGGAGTCGACATGATGTCGCGCGCGAGCGTGGCGACTGGATCGCGCGTCTCGGCCAGCACTTTCGATCGAAGGTCGCGGTCGGTCACGATCCCGAGCGGCTGCCCGTCGCGGACGACGATGACCGAACCCACTCGCTCGCGGGTCAGCAGCCGCGCCACCTCCGCGACGGGCGCGTCAGGCCCGCAGGTGACCGGCGGACGCGCGATGAGGTCGCGCGCCCGGTGCAGGAATAGGGACGGCTCGGCGATGGACGACATCAGCGCGTACGCCGGGCCGACGCCCGGCCCGCGCGGCTTCCGAGCACCGTCCATGCGATGGCCAGCCCACCGCCGACGACGTTGACGAAGCCGATCAGCGCCAGGGCAATGAGGAGGATGGTCATCACGGGCGCTAGCATCGCGTTCAGGCCCGCTTCCGCCGGCAGGCGGCTGTCGAGCCAGAAGAGCGGCATGAGCGCCGCCATCGGGGCGACGATGACGACGACAACGAGGCCGAAGGCCACGCGGCCGAGCCGGGCTATTGCCCCGCGCCCACGCCCCTGCCGTTCCTCGACGCTCATCCACAGCGCCGTCACGATCGCGAACAGCAGGACGAGACACACGAAAAACGCCGCCTGGGACAGCCACCGGGCGCCGGCGACGGCGTAGAGGACGCCGAAGAGCACGACGCCGACGCCGTTCGTCGCCGCGAGGGCGAGCATTCCTCAGCCACCCGCCGGCGCCAGCGGCCCGAGCGCGAGCCGCGAGGCGATCCAGAGTCCCACGTACAGCGCGAGCGACACCGCTCGCACGCGCGGCTCGGACGTGCCGGCCGGCAGCAGCGTGCGGACCGGCCGCGTGAGCGGACCCGTCACCGTCGAGAAGAACCACAGCGTGGCACTCGCTCGAGTCGGCGGAAGCAGGCGTGCGACGATGATGTGAAGCGCAAGGTAGACCGAGGCCATGAAGAAGACGAACGGCACGAGCGTGCGGAGCAGCGCCATCGCCCGGATCGCGACGTCGTCCATCACCGGATGATAACGCCGGCGGGGCGGGGACCTGTGGTCCCCGCCCCCCTTGACCTAATGCGCGCGGACGGGGACCTCGTGCCGCTGATCGCGGCCAAGCGGATCACCCTTCGTCGCCTGGCCGCTCTTCGGATAGCGAACGCTGATGACCAGATCCTGCACCTGCTGGGGCGGAGGCGGGGTCAACAGCGAGACGATCCAGATGGTCAGGAAGCCAACCGGCAGCCCGAAGATGGCCGACGCGATGGTTTGGGTACCGAACCACGACAAGCCGTAGAACCGGCTGCCGATCATGTAAAACGCGGTGACGATCAAGCCCGCCCACATGCCGACCACGGCGCCCGTCTTGTTGGCGCGCTTCCACCAGATGCCCATGACGAGCGCCGGGAAGAACGAGGCGCCCGCCAGACTGAAGGCCCACGCCACCAGCTCGACGATGATGGCCACCCGGAACGTCGCGACCCAGGCAGCAATCAGCGCGGTCACGATGAGAAAGACCTTGGTGATCGTGAGTCGCTTGGCGAGCGAGGCGGTGTGATCGATGACGTTGTAGTAGAGGTCATGGGAGATGGCGTTGGCGATGGTCAGCAGCAGTCCGTCCGCCGTCGACAGCGCCGCCGCGAGACCACCGGCCATGACGAGACCCGTGATCACGAACGGAAGTCCGGCAATCTCCGGCATCGACAGCACGACGAAGTCGGTGGAGCGGACGACGAAATCCGCCCACTGCACGATGCCATCACCGTTCTTGTCGACCACAGAGAACAGACCGGCCGGCTGCCAGAGCGTGACCCAGCGCGGAAGCTCCGCGATCTTCGTACCCACGAGCTTGGCGTAAATGGTGAATCGGGCGAAAGCGGCATAGGCCGGCGCCGTGAAATACAGCAGGAAGATGAAGAACAGCGACCAGGCCACGGACGTGCGCGCCTGTCGGACGGACGGCGTGGTGTAGTACCGCGTGAGAATGTGCGGCAGTCCCGCGGTCCCGACCATCAAGCAAAAGGTGAGGGCCAGGAAGTTCCACATCCCGGTTCCGGTCGGTACCGTCAGGTACCGCCCGAACTTCGCATCCTCGCTCGCGGCCGGCGCCGTCGCCTGCCGGGCGGCCAGCGCCGCCTGCGCTTTCAAGCTTTCGACCTCGTCGGGCGCATTCGAGTTCTTCGCCTTGGCGAGCGCTTCGTCGGCCTCCTTCTTCCAGAGCGACCGCGTCTCCTTCTCCTTCGCGTCTCGCGTGATCTCGATGGCGCGGGTATTGTTCTGCTGCAGGATGCGCCCGTAGGTGAGCTCGGGGATCGGAATGCTGAAGATGGTCCACGACAGGTACACCACGGGGACGAGATACGAAATGATGAGAATGATGTACTGCGCGACCTGCGTCCACGTGACCGACCTCATCCCACCGAGCACCGAGCAGAACAGCACGCCAAGAAGGCCGACGAACACGCCCACGTTGAAGTCCAGTCCGATGAATCGCGAGACGATCAGGCCGACCCCGGTGACCTGGGCGATCAGATACGTGAACGAGCACGCAACGGCGGCAATGACGCCGACGACGCGGGCGTGGTTGCCACCGAAGCGAGCGCCGAGGAAATCGGGAATTGTATACGCGCCGAACTGTCGGAGATACGGACCGAGGAATACAGCGAGCAGCAGATAGCCGCCCGTCCAGCCCATCACATAGGCGAGGCCGGCAAAGCCCTGCGCCGAGAGCGCCCCGCCCATGGAGATGAACGACGCCGCCGACATCCAGTCGGAGCCGGTCGCCATGCCGTTGTACACGGCCGGCACCCCGCGGCCGGCGACATAGTATTGATCCGGATTCGATGTCCGGGTCACGATGCCGATGAACACGTAGATCAACAGGGAGAGCGCCATGAAGATCCAGCCGATATGCTGGTTCGTCACCAGGCGCAGCTGCTCGAGAATGCCAATGAAAACCGTGATGCCGAGGAACCCGATCGTGTAGATCCCGAAGATCTTGTCGAGGCTCATGGTCGCCTAGCCCTCCTCACGAATACCGAACTCTTCGTCCTTCTTGTTCATGAGGTACGCGTAGGTGGCGATCTCGAGGACGAAGATCGCCAGAGAGCCCTGCGCGGCCATGTAGTAGCCGAGGGGAAACCCGAGGATCGTGTAGTGATTGAGCCAGCCCGCCATGACACCGGAGATGATGTACGTGACCACGAACCAGATAACGAGCAGCACCGTGGTCAGGGTGACGTTGTACCGCCAATATTCCTGCTTCTGTCGCTCGGTGAGATCGGCCATAGCCCCTCCACACCTGTCAGAACGGCGTTGTGTCGCATGGCGGTCGGAGCGAAAGGCTCCCCTGCGACGGCACGGAAGGTAGCACGGGCGGGCATTCGAGCAAAGGTCCTGCCTTACGCCTCGCGCGGCGCGCCGCGATGACGCGGCGCGCCGTCACATCAGGCCGACAAACTTCAGCCGGCCGTGCGGAGCAGGTCGTCGCACTTGGCCTTCAGCTCGTCGAGCGAGCGCGCCGTCGTGACGTACCCGACGAGAGCACCCAGCGGCGTAGCAGCCGTTGTCCCCGGCGGGGCACCTTGCGTCAGGCGGGCAAGAATGGTCTGACCGGCAGGACTGTCGAGGTCACACGTGAAGATCCGGTCAGAGCTGAAGCCCATGAAGCGCGTGACTTCGATGCTGAGATGGCCGCCCTTGAAGCCGCCCTTATCGTGATTGACGATCAGCTTGGTGCCGCTGTCGAGGGTCATCTGGCAGTACGCACCGGCCTTCGGGTCCGTGATCAGGTGTCCGACCTTGGTCATGGAAGCCTCCTCGTGATTTGCCGACCAGCGGCGCAAGTGGCCGCCATGTGCGAAGACGGACGGTGCGGCGAAACCGCCGTACCGCGGCTCGAGGAGTACGGTCAGTGCGGGTCTTCGGAGGACGGCGTGGCGAGGACGGCGCGGGGCAAACGGCACACGACCCGGAGCTCCGGCCTGACACGGGCGGCCGCCGCACCCGTTGGCACGGATGCGGGCGGCGGTGAGAGTGTGATCGGCCGCTCACCCGCCGATACCTGCACCACGACCAGCGGCCGGGCACTGTCCGTCCGCGTGCCGTGAGCACTCTCCACCGAATCCGCCGGGTCGAAGACGAACGCGCCCGGCATGCCTGCCAGGGACAGATCGAGGCCGCTGTACACCAGCACGGCCAGGACCAGCGCGACGCGTTTCACCGCGCGAGCTACTCCTGATCCTCGTACTTCTGCTTCAGCGATGCGACGACGGCCGGATCGGCGAGGGTCGTGGTGTCGCCGAGCGCGCGCCCTTCGGCGATGTCGCGCAGCAACCGCCGCATGATCTTGCCGGAGCGCGTCTTCGGCAGCTCGGCGGAGAAGATGATGTCATCGGGTCGCGCGAGCGCGCCGATCTTTTTGGAGACGTGCGCCTTCAGCTCATCCATCAACCCTGACGTGCCGTCGACGCCCGACTTCACCGTCACGAAGGCGGCGATGGCCTGTCCCTTGATGTCGTGCGGCTTGCCGATCACGGCGGCTTCCGCCACGGCCTTGTGATCGACCAGCGCGGATTCGACTTCCATTGTCGAGACGCGATGCCCGGAGATGTTCATCACGTCGTCGACGCGGCCGAGCAGCCAGAAATACCCGTCGTCGTCGACCTTCGCGCCGTCGCCCGTGAAGTAGATGTTCTTGTACTTCGACCAGTATTGCTTGACGAACCGCTCGGGGTCGCCCCAGATGCCGCGCAGCATCCCCGGCCACGGTTTGCGAATGACGAGGTAGCCGGCCTTCGCCGGCCGGCCTTGCTCGTCGAAGACCGCCGCATCGATTCCCGGGAACGCTCGCGTTGCCGAGCCAGGCTTGAGCGTCGTCACACCGGGCAGCGGCGTGATGAGAATGTGGCCGGTTTCCGTCTGCCACCACGTATCCACGACGGGACAGCGGCCGCCGCCGATCACCTTCCAGTACCACACCCAGGCCTCCGGATTGATCGGTTCGCCGACGGTGCCGAGTAGACGCAGCGACGACAGATCGCACCGCTTCGGATATTGCTCACCCCACTTCATGAACGTGCGGATCGCCGTCGGTGCCGTGTAGCAGATCGTGATGCCGTGCTTCTCGATGATGCGCCAGAAGCGGTCCTTGTCGGGGAAATCCGGCGTCCCCTCGTACATCACCGTCGTGGCGCCATTGGCAAGCGGGCCGTACACGACGTAGGAGTGCCCCGTGACCCAGCCGACGTCCGCGGTGCACCAGTACACGTCGTCGTCGTGAAGGTCGAAGACCCACTTGTGCGTGGCCGTGATGCCGGTCAGGTAGCCACCCGTCGTGTGGATGATGCCCTTCGGCTTTCCAGTCGAGCCGGAGGTATAGAGGAGGTACAGCAGGTCTTCGGAGTCCATGGGCTCGGCGGCGCACTTCGCCTCGACATCCTTGACGAAGTCGTCCCACCAGACATCGCGACCGGCTTGCATCGCAACCGCATCGCCGGTGCGCCGCAGGACCACAACCGTCTTCACGCCCGGGCATTCTTTCAGAGCCTCGTCGGTGTTCTTCTTGAGGGGCACGGTCGAGCCCCGACGGTAGCCGCCGTCAGCCGTCAGCACGATGCTCGAATCGGCATCGTGGATCCGGTCGCGCACGGATTCCGGTGAGAAGCCGCCAAAGATGACCGAGTGCGCCGCCCCGATGCGCGCGCAGGCCAGCATGGCGATGGCAACCTCGGGCACCATCGGCATGTAGATCGTGACGCGGTCGCCCTTCTTGACGCCGTTGCGCTTCAGCGCGGCCGCGAAGCGCTGCACCTCGCGATAGAGATCCCAGTACGTCAGGGTCCGGGTGTCGCCGGGCTCACCTTCCCAGATGAGCGCGGCCTTCGTCCGACGTGGACCCTCGATGTGACGATCGAGACAGTTGTACGAGACGTTGAGCTTGCCGCCGACGAACCACTTGGCGTACGGCGGCTTCCACTCCAGCGCCTTCTTCCATGGCTTGAACCACGCGAGCTCTCGCGCCCGCTGCTCCCAGAAGCGCACTGGATTGCGCGCCGCCTCGCGATAGACGGCCTCGCCCTTCACCAGGGCTCCCGCCTTGAAGGCTTTCGGCGGGGGAAACTTGCGGTGTTCCTTGAGCAGCGCCTGGATGGGCTCGTCGCGTCCTACGACCTTCGCCATGTCCGACCCTCGCGTGTGGAGTTGATGCCCGCGACCGGGCGGACCTATTGTCGCTCACCGGCCCGCGGCCATTCAACGGGCGGACCGATCCGTGGGGCGGCGGCTCGCCATGGCATCGCGTGTCCCGGCGACGTGTCGTTCGGGAGCGCCAAGAGCCGCCGGCGCGTGCGCACCAGCGGCTCCTGTCGCGTCATCGGCGCTTCTTGCGCGCGACCCCGGTGCTGATGGCCGCCTCGCTGACGGCCGCGGCCACCGCCGGGACGACGCGCGGGTCGAACATCGACGGCGTGATGTATTCCTCGCTCAGCTCCGTCTTGCTGACGATTGCCGCCAGCGCGTGCGCGGCCGCGAGCTTCATCTCATCGTTCACCCGCCGCGCGCGGACGTCCAGCATGCCGCGGAAGAAACCCGGGAAACAGCACGAGTTGTTGATCTGGTTCGGATAATCCGAGCGGCCGGTGGCCATGACGCGGACCACGCCCGCGACCTCTTCCGGCTGGATCTCCGGCACCGGATTGGCCATCGCGAAGACGATGGGATCGCGATTCATCGCCTTGATGTCCTTGAGCGAGACGACTCCGGGCCCGGAGAGCCCGATGAAGATGTCGGCGCCGGCCAGAGCGTCGCCGGCGGTCCCGCGAATGCGGCGCGGGTTCGTGTGCTCGGCGAACCACTCCTTCATCGAGTTCATGTTCTCCGTCCGGCCCTTGTAGATGGCGCCCGCCCGGTCGCAGCCGATGATGTGCTTGGCCCCCTCCTTCATCAGGAGCTTGGCCGTGGCGATGCCGGAGGCGCCGGCGCCCGTGAAGACGATCCGGACGTCGCCGAGCTTCTTCTTCACGATCTTCAGCGCGTTGATGACGGCCGCCAGCACCACCACCGCGGTACCGTGCTGATCGTCGTGAAACACGGGGATCTGAAGATCGCGCTGGAGACGCTCCTCGATCTCGAAGCAGCGAGGGGCCGAGATGTCCTCGAGGTTGATGCCGCCGAAGACAGGCGCGATGCCCTTGACGATCATCACGATCTCGTCCACGTCCTTGGTGGCCAGGCAGAGCGGCCACGCGTCGACGCCTGCGAACTCCTTGAAGATCATCGCCTTGCCTTCCATCACCGGCTGCGCGCCGTTCGGGCCGATGTCGCCGAGCCCGAGCACGGCCGTGCCGTCGCTGACCACCGCCACGGAATTCTGCTTGATGGTCAGCGTGTAGGCCTTCTCCGGATCGTGATGGATGGCCATGCAGACACGCGCGACGCCGGGCGTGTAGGCCATCGACAGGTCGTCGCGCGTCTTGACCGGCGCCTTGCTCTTGATCTCGATCTTGCCGCCGAGGTGCATGAGGAACGTGCGATCCGAGACGTGGACCACCTTGACGCCCTCGATGCCGCGCAGCCGCTCGACGACCTGCTCGCCGTGCCGCTCGTCGCTCGCCTTGAACGTGAGATCGCGCGTGATGGTCGTCTTGCCGATCCCCACGACGTCGATGGCGCCGATGTCGCCGCCGCCTTTGCCGATCGCCGACGTGATCTTGCCGAGCATGCCGGGCTGGTTTCGGATCTCGAGCCGGACCGTGAGGCTGTGGCTGGCTGTTGGTGCCGTCTGCATGATGCCCCCTTATTGCGCGGCGAGCGCGGCCCGCCGAGTGGACGCGTATTCTACTCCCGCGCAGGAGGGGACAGCGATCTATCTGCCGGCGCTAGCGATCCGGTGTCGCGAAGTCGGACGAGCGGACCTGGACGAGGGGGCGGGCGAGCGGCCTGAGCGTGAGCTGTCGCCGGTCGGAATCGACGGTGAGCCGGTAGTGGCTGAGGAACGTGTTGCCGAGGATTCCGTCGAGTCCGGGCCCGGGATCGTGGATCACGACGGGGAGCTCGTGGAGCTCAGCGGTTCCGACGCGCAACGACGCGACCGTGGCCGACGCCCCGCGGGTCCGACCTCCGAGCGTCTGCAGCTCCACGGCGTCTGTGCCGTCCCCCGACGCGAGCGGGATCGACGCCGCGAACGCCGGCGCCACCACCACTACACTGGAGCCCGTGTCGAGCAAGAAGCGCCCCTGGTGCACGCCGTTGATCACGATCGGCACGATCCAGACACCCGCACCCTGCTCGAGGCCGACCACCACGTCGCCGTCCGGCGCCGTCGCCAATGCGAGGCCGGCCAGCCCCGCGATCGCGTCTCGAGCGACGTCCGAGGTCGGCTCCAGCAGCAGGCTCACCTGGAAGGCGTCGGCGGCCGACGTCCGCATGCCCAGGTGGGCGAGCGCCTGGCCGCGTAGGTAATGGAAGCGCGCCTCCGCTGGTTGAAGGCTGACCGCCTGGCTCCAGAGGCGCAGCGCCTCGACATAGTCGCGCCGCTCGTACGCCGCCGCCGCCCGGCTGTGCAGGTCGGCCGGCGAAAGCGCGCTTCCGAAGACGAGCCACTGGCCGACGAGCACGCCCGCCAGGAAGCCGAAGATGCGACGCATGCGTAGGGGCTAAGGCAATTGTCATACCTGCACGCGTGGCGCCGCGTGGCCTGCACGTCATTGCGAGCGTTCGTGCGCGCGTAGTAGGCTCAACCGGGGCCATGTTCGCGCCACGACGCGCTTCGTCGCCGCGTGGGCCGGCACACCGTTGCAGCCAGGAGGGCGCATGATCGACGTGAAGACGGCCGACCGGGAGCTTCAAACGTACATCCGGCCGCAAACTTTTCCGGTCGCGATCCGGATGTTGCAGCCCGGCGAGCCCATTCCCGACCGTGCCAAACGGCCCGCGCGCGACTTCAAGAAGCTTTCGATGAACTGCCAGGTGATCGACATGGCGCGGCGGTACGGCTGGACGATCGCGCTCACGCGAGAGGACAGCATCTGCTCGCTCGGGATCGCGGCCATGGGCTTCGAGAAGCTGACGCACCTGCACAACTCGGGAACCCTGTGCGAGGGGATGTATACCGAGACGAAGGATGCCGGCCAGCGCTCGGAGGCGTCCATCGACCGCTTCAAGCCCGGCGAGTACGCCGGCCTCCTCGTGGCGCCCCTCGACCGTGCCAGCTTCGAGCCCCACCTCGTCTGCATCTACGCCAATCCCGCTCAGGTCATGCGGCTGACGCAGGCGGCGCTGTGGAAGCGCGGCGGCAAGCTTGCCTCGGCCTTCGGGGGCCGCGTCGACTGCTCCGAGATCATCGTGACCACCATGCGCACCGACCGGCCCCAGGTGATCCTGCCGTGCTCGGGCGACCGGATCTTCGGCCAGACGCAGGACCACGAGATGGCCTTCACCATTCCCTGGGGACAGATGGAGGAGATCGTCGAGGGACTCCGCGGCACTCACGCCGGCGGCATCCGCTATCCGATCACCCAGTTCATGGAGTACGAGGCGAAGCTGCCGCCGAAATACATGGAGGTCAACCGGTACTGGGAGACCGAGAAGGGCCAGGCGCAGTACACGAACCGCGACCGCGTGGTGGCGGCGTACAAGCGCTCGTTCGCCGACCGCGTGCCGGTCTATCCGATCGTGGCGTCGTTCGCCGGCACGCTCGACGGCCTCTCCATCGAGGAGTACTGCACGAACGTGCCGAAGGCCATCAAGGCGATGCTGAACTACTACGAGCGCTACCAGCCGGACGTGGTGCTCGCGTACAACGACCTCGCCAAGGAAGCCGAGGCGTTCGGCTGCCGCGTGAAGTACTCCGACTACGTCGTGCCGTCGATCGACGAGCACGTGCTCACCGAGGACAAGTCCGGGCTCGCTCGGCTCAAGATGCCGGATCCGTACAAGACCGCGCGGCTCCCGGGATTTCTCGAACAGTGCGAGGCCCTGGTCAAGGCCAAGCCCCCGGCGGCGATCGGCGCCGTCGCGGTCGGCCCGTGGACGATCGCCATGCTCATCCGCAACCCCGAAACGATGCTCCTCGACACCTTCGAGGATCCGCAGTTCATCCACGACCTGATGCGGATCACGACGGACTTCTCCAAGGTCTGGGGTGACGCCATCGTGAAGACCGGGATCGGGCTGTCGTTCTCCGAGCCCACGGCGTCCATCAGCCTCGTGTCGCCGGACAACTACCGCGAGTTCATCGCCCCGTACCACAAGGAGCTTGTCGAGTACTTCAAGGCGAAGAAGGTCGGCGTGACGACGCACATCTGCGGCACCACCTACCCGATCTTCGAGGACCTGCTGCAGGTCGGCTTCACCACGGTGTCGTTCGACCTCGATCAGCAGGCCGATCCGAAGCTCTACGTCGATCAGCTCGAGCGCTTCGTGCAGGTCGCCAAGGGCCGTGCAGTCGCCATCGGTAATGTCGACGCGACGAAGTTCGAGCGGACATCCCGCGAGGCGATGTACGCCGACGTCCGGCGCTGTGTCGACACCGCCGCGCGCCACTCCGGCTTCATCCTCTCGACGTCGTGTGAGATTCCACCGAAGTCGGATCCCGAGATCGTGAAGTGGTTCATGGACGCCGCCCACGAATACGGCCGCTACGACCGCATGTTCAATTGACGTGGGGGCCCCGACATGGCCCCCACACCCCCGACGCTCGGCACGCCCCGGCTCAGCCGTGGCGCGCCTCGGATCTACGTGAGCGCCCCGACATGGCGGTGATGGTTCGGCTGTGATCGGCGAAGCGCATCCGCGGCTTGGCGCCGAGCCTCTCCTCACCGGCCGTGGCCACTTCGTCGAGGACGTCCGGGTGCCCGGCTTGCTTCACGCCGTCGTGGTGCGCTCGCCGCACGCCCATGCGCGGCTCGTCTCCGTCGACGCCAAGCGCGCTCGTGAGGTCGCCGGCGTCCGGCTCGTGCTGACGGCCGCGGATGTGCCGCCCGCGGCTGTCATCCCGAATCGCGTGCCCGCACCGCCGGGCACCGAGCGGTATCTGCAGCCGGCCATCGCGCGCGACGTCGTCCGCTACGTCGGCGAGCCCGTGGCGCTCGTCGTCGGCGAGGACCCGTACGTGGCGCGCGACGCCGCCGCGCTCGTGGACGTCGTGTACGAGCCGCTGGCCGCCTGCGTCTCCGTTGCCGACGCGGTCACCAGCGGGGCGCCGCGTCTGTTCGCCGCCACCGAGAGTAACAACGTGGCCACCATCCGGATGCGCGTCGGCGACGCCGAGGCGGCGCTCGCGCAGGCTGCGCTCGTGATCCGCGAGCGATTCCACTATCCGCGTCAGACCGCCGCCGCACTGGAAACACGCGGGCTCGTCGCCGTGCCGCCTGATCCGCGCGGCGGTGAGCTTCATCTGATCGGCTCCACCAAGTGCATTCACATCAATCGCACGATCCTCGCGCCGATCTTCGGCATCCCGGTGGGTGCCTTGCGACTGACCGAAGTGGACGTTGGTGGCGGCTTCGGGGTGCGCGGCGAGCTCTATCCCGAGGACATCCTGGTGCCGCTCGCGGCCATGCGGCTGGGCCACCCGGTGAGATGGATCGAGACCCGACGCGAGAACCTGATGGCGGCCAATCACGCGCGCGAGGTGGACTACGATGTCGAGGTCGGCTTCGACGGCGACGGCCGTCTTCTCGCCATCCGGGCGCTGATCCGCGCCGACATCGGCGCCTACGTGCGAACGGCCGCGCTCGTGCCCGCCGAGTTCGGCGCGGCGCTCCTCCCCGGCCCGTACAAGGTCCCGCACTATGCCTGTGATCTGTGGTCGGTCGTCACCAACAAGACGCCGGCCGGAACGCTGCGCTCGCCCGGGCGGCCGGAATGCAACTTCGCGCGCGAGCGAGTCCTGGATGTCGCCGCCGCCCGGCTCGGCCTCGACCCCGCCGAGATCAGGCGGCGCAATCTGATTCGCGCAACGGACATGCCGTACGACTGCGGCACGAAATCGTTCGGCGTCACCACGGTGTACGACTCCGGCGATTTTCCCGCGCTGTTCGACGAGCTGCTGAGGCGGCTCGACTACGCGCGCGCCCGGCGCGAGCAGGCGGCGATCAACGCACGCGGGACGGGACTCCGGCGTGGCGTGGGCCTCGCCGTCTACGTCGAAAAGACCGGCCTCGGCCCATTCGAGACGACGCACGTCGAAGCGCTCGGCGATGGCTCGTTCGTCGTCGACACCGGGGCCTCATCGATGGGGCCCGGCCTCGAGACGGTGTTGGCGCAGATCCTCGGCGCGGCGCTCGGCCTCCCGGCCGGACGCTTCCGCGTCCGGCACGCCGACACGGCTGCCGTCGAAAGCGGTGTCGGCACCTACGGCTCGCGGGGGACGGTCACGGCCGGAAACGCCGCGCACCTGGCCGCCGCCAAGCTGGTCGCCGAGGCGAAGGCTCGCGCGGCGGCGCGGCTCGGCGTCCACGAAGCCGACGTGAAGTACGCGAACGGCGTGCTCAGCAGCGGGCGCCGCGGCGTGACACTCGCCGAGCTGGCGACGGAGCGCCGCCTCGCCGGCGGTGCCTCGTTCGAGGTTCCCAAGGTCACGTACGCCGGCTGCGCGGTGGCGGTCGTGGTCGACGTCGATCCCGAGACGTTCGCGGTGCGGATCCGGCGCGTGGTCGTCGGCGCCGATGTCGGACGCGCAGTGAATCCCGCGCTCGTGGAGGCGCAGCTCGTCGGTGGCGTCGGCTTCGGCATCGGCAACACGCTGCACGAGAGCCTCGAGTACGACGCCGCCGGCCAGCTCGTCACCGGAACGCTGATGGACTACGCCCTGCCCTACGCCGGTGACGTCCCGCCGGTGGAGACGTTCTATCACGAAGTGCCGGCGCACACGAACCCGCTTGGCCTGCGCGGGCTCGGTGAATGCGGCAATCCCGGACTCGGGGCCGCCATTGCGAACGCCGTGTGCGACGCGCTCGCGCCCCGCGACGTCGCGCTGACGAGGCTGCCGCTGATGGCGACGCGGTTGTTCGCCGCCGTCCGGACATAGAGCGGGCCGGCCCTCGAGGGCCGGCCCGGGTTCTTGGACGTCGCGTCGACTAGCGCGCTACCACTTCACGGGCTTGGACGGTCGGTGCGCATAGCCGCTCTCGCGTCCCCCGCCACCACCGCCGCCGGGGCGGCCACCGCCAGGACGCCCGCCGCCACCGGGACGCCCGCCGCCACCACCGCCCGAGCGCGGCGCCTGCGGATTCGAGATCTCGACGGTGATGCGACGACCGTCCAGCTCGCGTCCGTTGATCTGGGCGATCGCGTTTTGCGCGTCCTCAGCGGTGTTCATTTCGACGAAGCCGAACCCGCGCGATTGACCGGAAAACCGGTCGGTGATCACCGTGGCCGAGAGGACGTTACCGCTCTGTGCGAAAAACTCGCGCAGCCCCTCGCTCGTGGTCGAGTATGCAAGACCGCCGACGTACAGCTTGGACGCCATAAACTTTCCCCCGAACTCTCTTCCGCTGTCTTCACGCCCCTCGAACCGGAAGAGTCCGTTCTACGTCGGGGGCGAGGTCTGACCGATCGTCGGTCTCGACGTTAAAATTCTACACGTCGCTGCTCGTGACGCAACCCGGGCGACTCGAAATGATCACCACGTGAGCGCCGGGTCGGTGGTTGGCGACGGCGCGTCGATCTCGGACACGTGCGGGATCGGCGTGTCTGCGTCGCCGACCGACGGCGCCGGCACGACGATCGACATCGCGCGGCCCAGCGCCCACGTCGACAGCTCGACGGCGGAAATCACCATGACGAGTGCACCCACCACGGCCACCACGGAGCGCACGGTCATCGGACGGCAGTCACCTTGTGCTGGAGATCTTCGACGACGACCGGCTTGCCGATCACGCGAAAGCCGGCCAGCTCGAAGGTGACGCGCTGGTCGAGCGCGGCCGGCGCGCGCATGGCCACCACGACGGGCACGCCCGGCGCCACCCGCTCGAAGAGCGTGGCCATCTCGCGTGCGGTGAGACGCATCTCGGCGGCATCGACGACGATGAGATCGACCGGCGTGCTGAGAAGCACGCGGACTCCTTCACAAAGGTTATCCGCGATGGCGATGCCCAGGTCACGGTCGAGGCAGGCGAGGCCCAGGGCCTGGGTCGCTGCACGGTCCTGATCGATCACGAGTACACGGTTCATTTCATCTCCCTGCGCTTTGATAGGCCGAAGCCGCGGCGAGAGGAGCAAGCGAGATGCCAGACGAGGCGGGGAGCTAAATCCGTGGCGCGACAGCACGAACGTGATCGGCGTCGGTGGCGGCCGGACGATCATCGGGCAGAACGCCCGAACAAAACGTCACGATCCCCGAGTCAGCGAAACTCCTCGGCCTTGATCTGATACCCGATGATCTTGCGATAGAGCGTCTTCGGATCGATGCCCAGCAACGCGGCGGCCTTCCCACGATGGCCACTCACCTGACGCAGCGTCGTCACGATGTGCGTGCGCTCGATCGATTCGAGGCTGCCAACCGGGGTGGCCGGTGGAGCGCCGGCGCCGAGCACCTCCGGCGGCAGGTCGCCCGGCTCGATGTCCTCGCCTTTCGACAGGATCACGCCGCGCTCGATCGCGTGCAGCAACTCGCGCACGTTACCGGGCCATGCATATGCTTCCAGCACGGCGAGCGTCGCCGCCGTCAGCCGCTTGGCGCCGTAGGCGGCCTTCGATTCCACGAAGTGCTGCGCGAGCAGCGGGATGTCGTCGCGTCGCTCGCGTAGCGGCGGCAGCGACACGGTGATGGTGTTGATCCGGTAGTAGAGGTCCTGCCGGAACTCACCGGCACGCATGGCCTCGCCAAGATCCCGGTTGGTGGCGGCCACGATGCGGATGTCCACACTGCGCGGCCGCGTGCCGCCAACGCGGAAGAACATGCCGGTCTCGAGCGCGCGCAAGACCTTCACCTGGCTGTCCGGCTCCATCTCGCCGATCTCGTCGAGGAACAGAGTGCCGCCGTCGGCCAGATCGACGAGACCGGGCTTCGCGTTCACGGCCCCGGTGAAGGCGCCCTTCTCGTGGCCGAAGAGCTCGGACTCGAGGACCTCGCGCGGCAGCGCGCCGCAGTGAATGGGCACGAACGGCCGCGCCGCGCGCGCCGAGCGCTCGTGGCTCGCCCGCGCCACCAGCTCCTTGCCGGTGCCGCTCTCGCCGAGAATGAGCACCGACGAATCGGTCGGCGCCACACGCTCGATGATCCGCAGCACGTCCTGCATCTTCGGACTGCGCGTCAGCAATCCCCCGTAGGGCTCGGCGCCGGGAGCGTGTGCGCGGAGCGCGACGTTGTCGCGCATCAGCTGGCCTTTCTCGGCCGCCTTGCGAATGACGATGTCGAGCTCCTCGATCTTCGTCGGCTTGGTGAGGTAATCGTAGGCCCCGAGCTTCATGGCCTCCACCGCCGTGGCCACTTCCTGAAAGCCCGTCATCACGATCACCTGCGGGTGCTCGGGAAAGGACTGGAGGTCACGCAGCACCTCGATGCCTTCCTTGCGTGGCATTTTCATGTCGAGGACGACCACGTCGTACTCGCGGTCGCGCAGCGCGCCGAGGGCACTCTCGCCGTCGCCGACGCCCTCCACCTCGTGGCCCTTGCGCGCGAGCTCGCGCACCATCAGCTCGCGGAGCTTCGTCTCGTCATCCGCCACCAGCACACGAATCGGCCTCGTCATCGCTGAACCGTCATGCCGGCAACACTACCCTGAATATTGTTCCGTTGCCTATCCGCGAATCCACCTCGATGCGGCCACCGTGGTCGGCGACGATGGACTGCGCGATGGCGAGGCCGAGTCCGGTTCCCTGCCCGGGCGGCTTGGTGGTGAAGAAGGGGTCGAAGATGTGCGCGAGAACGTCGGCGGCGATGCCGGGGCCTTCGTCGGCGAACTCGACGTGGACGTCGGTCCGGGCGCGACGCGTGCGGATGGTGAGCCGGCCGCGTCCGTCCATGGCCTCGAGCGCGTTCGAGGCGAGGCCGAGGAAGACCTGGCGGAACTGGCCCTCGTTGATCGCGAGCAGCGGCACGTCGGGATCGAGCTCGGTGGCGAACTGGCTTCCGGCAAAGCGTGACTGGCGTGAGAGGAGCTCGATGGTCTTCTGCACGAGCCCGTTCACGTCGGTCGGCGCCCGGCGCTGTCCCGGCTCGCGGACGAACTGCAGCAGGCTGCCCGTGATCTCCTTGCATCGAAACGCTTCTTCCTCGATGAGCGCAAGGTATCCGGCGAAGTCCGCGAGCTCGGCACGGCCGGCGAGCGCGTTTTCCTTCAGGCGGGCGGTCAGCGATTCCGCGCAGCCGGCGATGGTGGCCAGCGGGTTGTTCAGCTCGTGGGCCACGCCGGCGGCCAGCCGGCCGGCCGTGGTGAGCCGCTCGGTGAGCAGCATCTGGCGCTCCAGATGCTTGGCGCGCGTCACGTCTTCCACGAGCAGCACCACGTGACCGCCGCCGGCGGCCGCCGCGTCGAGCGGCGCCGCCGTGAAGCGAAGCATCTTGAGCTCTCCGTTCATGCACAGCTCGTGCTCGGTGACGTCGACCGCGCGCCGCTCGCGCGCCGCGCTCACGAAGCCGTGCAGCACGCCCGCCAGCCCCGGCGGCAGCAGCTCGTCGAGCGTCGCCCCGGCCGTGGCGTCGGGGCCGAGGACACGGGTGCCCTCGCGATTGGCCCGGACGACCCGGAGACGGCCGTCGAGGACGAACACGCCGAGCGGCAGCGTCTCGACCACGACCTCCACGAAGCGCTTCTGGCCGTCGAGCTCGCGCGTGCGCTCCGCCACCATCCCCTCGAGGTTTTCGTAGAGCCGCGCGTGCTCGATGGCGATGGCCGCCTGGTCGGCCAGCGCCAGCAGCAGCTCCTCCTCGGCGGCGGTGAAGACGTGGACGTCCTGCCGGAGCACGACCAGCGCGCCGATGGCCTTGGCGCCGACGCGCAGCGGCACGGCGAGCATCGAGCGGTAGCCGCTCGTCCGCGAGAGCTGTGGATACGCCGCGCGCGGATCGGACCACAGGTCGGCGCTCTGCATGGGCCGCAGCTGCGCCACCGCCTGACCGGTGATGCCTTCGCCCAGGTTCACGCGGACGCTGGAGACCATCTCCTCCGCGACGTCGAGACTGGCCACCAGCGAGATCACGCGCGTCTGCGGGTCGAGCATCATGATGCCGCACGAGTGGACGCCGAGCACGGCGCGCGCCTGCTCGAGGATCACCGTGATGGTGCGATCGCGATCGAGACTCGCGCTCACCGCGCGGCCGGCGGCCAGCAGCGCGCGCGTCTCCTGCGCGCGCAGGACGCTTTCCTCGAACAGCTGCGCGTTCTGGACGGCGATGCCCGCCTGCTCGGCGAACGCCTCCAGCACCTGCTGGTGGTGGGCGGTGAACGCCGCGGAACGGGTGGAGAAGGCCGAGATCACCCCGAGCAGCTTGCCGCCCACGCGCAGGGGGACGCAGAGCATCGAACGGATGCCCTCGCGCTCGTCGACGTCCCGGCGCGCCGAGCGCGGATCGATCCGCACGTCGTCGACGCGGAGCGGGCTGCCCGTCTCCGCGCAGCGGCCCATGATCCCTTCGCCGACCGGCAGCGCGAGCGCGCGCCACTCCTCGCTCGTGTAGCCATGGGCGGCCGCATGCAGCAGGCGCGCGCCGCCAGGCTCGAGCAGGCCGATGCCGCAGCCCGTGCTGCCGATGAGCGCCGTCACCGAGCGCGCGATTCGATCGAGCACGGCGGGCACGTCGAGCTGCGACGTGATGAGCTGGCTCGTGGCATACAGCGCCGAAAGCTCCTCGGCTCGACGGCGGCTCTCGTCGATCAGACGCCGCTGCTCGATCGCCGACGCGAGCGGTCGCGCCAGCTCGGCCGCACTCTCGACATCCCGCTCGTCGAATGCCTGCGGGCGCGTCGCCAGAAGCCCGACGGCGCCGAAGATGCCGTCGCGGCTCGCGAGCGGAACGAGGACGGCCGCGCGGACACCGCGCGCGGCGAGCAGCCGACGGCTCGCTGGCGGCACGCCGGCATCACTCGTATCGTCGACGAGTCGGGGCGTCCCGGCCACCAGCACCTCGGCGAGCAGCGTCTGGTCGAGGGGCCGCCGGGGATCGCGCGACAGCACGCCCGGCGCACCGCTGACCGCCACGTCGATCAGCTCGAACTCGCGGCGTTCGGCGTCGATGAGCGAGACGGCCAGCGCGTCGAACGTCACGAGTCTGGCGAGACCCTCCGCGAACACGCGCAGCACATCATCGAGCGAATCGCTGGAGACAAACCGCCGGGTGAGGTCGTCGAGAACCCGTAGCCGCAGCGCCCGACGATGGAACTCCCACGCCGCGCGGAGCGCCGCGCCCAGGTCACGCACGACACTGGACGGCAGCGCATCCCGCCGCAGCGCACGTTGGCCGGCGAGCGCGATCTCACCTGCCACGTGCCCGGAGCCGCCGAGCCGGGCACGGATGGCGCCGCGCGGCAGC
>DASTCJ010000029.1:0-18983 GCA_035605575.1 Candidatus Methylomirabilota bacterium | reverse complement strand
GCCGCCCATCGCGACATACTCGGCCTTGATCGCCGCGATCTTGTCATTGGTGATCGCGCCGAGCGCCGCGCGCTGATGGATATTGTAAAGCCGCGCCGCGTTGCCGCCGAAGATGGCCGACTTCACCACGCCATCGGCCGGCCCGAGGGCCGCGAAGGAATGCTTCTTCTGCATCTCGGCCGGGATCTCGAGCCGCCGCATGGCCTCGATCTGCCACTGCGGCGAGCCGTACCACACCGAGTCCGAGCCCCACAGCACGTGATCGGCGCCGAGGCCGCGCACGAGCGTGCCGATGAACGCCGCCGCGAAGCGCGGGTTGGCGACCGCGGAGTTGGCGAAGGCGGTGCCGACCTCGCCGTAGACGTTGCTGACACCGTACTTCGCCGGAATCTCGGCGAGATCAGTGGCCCACTTGATGCGCCCCGTCTGGTCGAACTCGGCAAGCGCCGCGTCGGGCGGCTCGAGAAATGCCCGCAGCGCACCGTGGTAGATGACGAAGTTGACCTTGGGATGGTCCTTGGCCGCCTTGCCGAGGTCGTCGACGGTCGCATACCGCCAGACGTTCGGCCAGGACTTCTCGTAGTCGAGCGGCAGCAGGCCCTTGTGGATGCAGACGGTGTTGATGCCCGCCTTGACGATTTTCTCGTAGAACGGATACATCAGCTTGTCGTCGTCGAGCCGCCAGAACGAGCCTTGCTTCGAGGGGAACAGCGGATCGCCGATCGTGTAGCCCTTCCAGCTGTCCGGCTTGATGACGGCGATGGCGCGATCGACCTCGTCCATCCAGCCGCTCTTCTTCGGCGTGAAGACGGTGTGCCCGAGCAGCCGGCGCGAGTCGGCGATGCGGTTGATCGACGCGCGCGCGGCGGCGATCTGGTCGTTGCTCAGGAGATCCCACGTGGGGTCGTCGAACGGCGCGCCGGACAGCAGCGCCACCTTCGTATCGCTGTCGACGAAGACCTCCTTGACGTAGTTCTCGAACTTGTAGCGCGCCAGATCGTTCTCGCCGGCGATGCCGGGGTTCCAGTTCTTCTTGGCGTACTTCGCGAGGTCCAGCAATCCGGCCTGCTTGAAGTCGTCGCGCACGAAGTGCGTCTGCACGTCGACGATGAACTGCCCGGCCAGCGCGCCCGAGCGGGCGGCGGCCACGCCGGGCTGCTGCGCCTCGGCGAGGCTCACGTCGAAGATGTGCCCGAACACCTCGTTCATCGCCAGGAAGGCGGTCGCCATGCCGGCGCTGCTCGCGAGGAACTGCCGGCGATTCATCCCGTGACGGCGGCTGAGGTCCTCCGAGAGCTCCTTGATGCGGGCTTCGACGCGCTGTTGCTCGGGCGTCTGCGGCAGCGGATTGAACTCGCCATTCGAAACGATCTGGGTCGGTACCGGCGACTGGAACGACGCCAGCTCGGCGGGCGCCGTTCGTCGCAACTCCTCGTCGCTCAGATAGTGGGGCATCGTCGCCCTCCATTCCGCGGATGAGGTGAGCTACGTGGCATTCGAATCGGACACGCGTGAGCGGACCACCTCCCTCGCCGTTGCGATGTCCGGAAATGATGCGCGGACAGGCTGGCAAACGCAAGCCACGCGCCGCCGCCGCCTCGATGTGCGGCGCCGCGCGATGGTCAGCGAGCGGGGAGACGGACGGGCGGACGCAGCAGCGCGGCCAGCCGCGCCGCGACGAGCACGCGAATGAGCTGCCACGCCGGATCGAACTCCCAGCGGCGCATGCTGAACTTTGGCGATCGCGCGTGGGCGTGATGGTTGTTGTGCAGGCTCTCGCCTCCGGTGACCCACGCCATCAGTCGCGAGTTGTACGCGGTGTTCTCGAAGTTCTGCGAGCCACGCCAGTGGCCGAGGCCGTTGATCAGCGGCGCCAGGACGCCCACGTAGAGCAGCGCGTGAAGGCCGCCGGCGAGCAGACCGGCCGCCGGGCCGAGGACGAAGCACAGCGCGACGAGACCCAGCGCGAGCCCGAGCATGCCGCGCGAGAAGAAGACGCGATCGAGCAGGTCGGGCTTGAGATCGGGAGCGAACGTCTTCAGGGTCTCGGGATTGCGCGCCTCCCGCATGTAGTAATAGACGTTCAGCAGCTGCACGCGCCAGAGGCCGAGCAGGCGCGGGCTGTGGGGATCGCCCGCGCAGTCGGTGAACGCGTGATGCTTTCGGTGCACGGCCACCCATTGACGGCGATCCTGGCCGGTGGTGAGCCAGAGCACGGCGCGGAACACGGCGTCGACGACCGGACGGATGGCCAGCGCGCGATGCGCCAGCGTTCGGTGCAGGTACACGGAGGTCGCGAGGGCAGCGATCTGCGTCAGCGCGATGGCCACGAGCGGCGCAGTCCACAGCGGCATCGGCGATCTCCTGGCATGAATGGGATCCGAGCGAGGCGCCCGGTGCTGGACGGAGCGAGCGGCGACGGCTCTATTCAAGCACACCGCGGCTGAGAAGCCGCTCTTTCTCGTGCAGCGGCGATACGGCGTCGCGCGCTTCCGCATTGCCAGCGTCAAAGCGTTCGGCGGCAACGCACATGCCGGTCGCTTGACGACCGCACCGCGGACCGGCACGATGCGGACGCGATGCGACTCGGCGTGAACCTGCCGATGGCCGCTCCCAACGGGAGCCCTCTCACCGGCGACGCGGTCATCGCCGCCGCGCGGCACATCGAGCGCGCCGGCTTCGACGGTCTGTGGTGCTTCGACGCGATTGGCCGCGGCTTCATCCTGCCCGATCCGTTGATCGCGGTGTCGGTCGCGGCCAGCGTCACCGACCGCGTGAGCGTCGGCACGTGCATCGTGCAGGTCCCGCTGCGCCGCCCCGTGGAGCTGGCCCATCGGGTGCTCGCCGCCCACCTCGTCTGCCGGGGCCGCCTGCTGCTCGGCGTCGGCGCCGGCTCGACCCGCGCGGACTTCGACGCCGTCGGTGTCGACTTCGACGCCCGCATGCGCGACCTCGACGAGGCGCTCGCCATCATGCGCCAGCTCTGGCGTGGCGAGCGGGTCGGCGCCGCGGACCTCACGCCCTGGCCGGTTACCCTCGGTGGGCCGCCGGTGCTGATCGGCTCCTGGCGGGGCCAGCAGTGGATCACTCGCGCGGCCAAGGAGTTCGACGGCTGGATCGCCTCCGCGGCGAAGACGAGCTACGCGACGCTCGGGGACGGCATCCGTCGCTATCGCGAGGCGGGCGGCCGGCGCGCCGTCGTCACCAACATTCCCGTCGATCTCGAGGCGCCAACGACGCCGCTCCGCGACGACGAGCCCTTCCACGTGCGCTGCGCGCCCGACGTCGCCGCCGAGCGACTCCGACGCCTCGCCGCGCTTGGCTTCGACGAGGCCGTCCTCATGCGCCACACACAGACCGAGCGCGATCTCGCCGCCATGCGGAAACTGGTCGCGTAACTCAGCGGTACTCGCCGGCCACGACTCGCCGGCCAGTGTCCCGCAGCAGCGCGCGATCCTCCGCCGGAGTCGCGGCAACGGGAAGCTTGAGCACGGTGTCCTGACAGTGCGTGCCGATCGTCGCGGCCGGCTCGCGCGTCACGCCGCGGGGGTCCTCACCGGCGTCGACGGCGCGGATCCCGTCGCGCACGATCCGACGGAGCATGATCACGCCGCGGTCGGTCGAGGCGAGGTGCTCGAGATCGTGCACGGCGATCGTGCGCTGGCTCGACTGCGCGTCGTAGTCGCCGGGATGCCGCTGACGCTCCGCGTACGGACGGTCAGCCGACTGACCGAACCCGGGCTGGGCGATCTGCGCCGGCGTGAGTCGCCACGCGGGATCGACTTGCGCGAGCTCGAAATTCATCGTCTGCGTGTCATCGAGCGGCACCGCCCATCGAATCACCACGGGCCGGTACGCAATGCGCTCGCTCGCCGCCTCCTCCAGCTCGCGCGTGAACTGGTGGACGTTCGGCGCCATGAAGTCGCAGATGCGCACCCACACGAAGTCGCCGACACGGCGGGTGGCGATGTAGATCATGCCGTACGCCGTCTCCTGCCACTCGAGCTCGGCGAGCGCCCCGAAGGCCGGGGTGAAGTGATAGCCGCTGCTGAGCGCGTGCAGGAAGGACGTGTGCACGGGATCCATGGAGTTGTCCTTGATCTGGAGCCAGTGGCACGGGAGCACGAAACCAGCGGCGGGCTGAAGCTCGAAGCCCGGCAGCGCAAACGTGTCGTACATCGGAAACGCGGGCCTGCGCTCCGGCGGGCCCATGTAGACGAACACCAGGCCGCCGAGCTCGTACGTCGGATAGGCGCCCTGGCAGAGGCGGTGGCGCAGCGTGCTGTCCGCGGGCTCACCCGGCGTCTCGAGAATCCGGCCGTCGACGTCGAAGACCCAGCCGTGATAGCAGCAGCGCAGGCCGTGCTCGGTCGGGATACCGAACTCGAGCGACGTCCCACGATGCGTGCAGTGGAGCTGCAGGATCCCGACTCGTCCGGCGCGATCACGGAACGCCACCAGATCCTCACCCATGATCCGGAGTCGTCGCGGCACGTCGCCGAGGTCGCGGGCGAAGATCACCGGCTGCCAGAAGCGGCGCAGGTACTCGCCGCACGGAGTGCCAGGCCCGGTTCGGGTGAGAACGGAATCGGGCGCCGGCACGTCGCGCGTCAGATAGGCGCCGTAGGGCACGTTCAGGAAGCGGGTGACCACTCAGGCCTCCGCGATCAGCGCCATCTGGCGTCCGTCGATCTCGAGCCACACTTTCTCGTTCACGTCGAAGACCTCGTGCGGGCGCGCCGTCACGCGCAGGGCGACCCCGCTGCCGGTCGGACGCACGGCGTAATCCCAGTGCTCGCCGAGGTAGGCGCGCTGCACGACCTCGCCGGCGACGATGGCCGCCTCCGCCGTCGCCGGCCGCTGCCGATGGAGGTGCATCGATTGCGGCCGCAGTGAGAACGTCACCCGGCCGCTCGGCATCGGGGCGACGCCGAGCCGCTCGAGGGCGACCGTGAAGCCGTCGAACACGACGTCGCCCCCGCGCGCTTCACCGTCGAGAAAGTTCGTGCGGCCGATGAAGCCGGCCACGAAGCGCGTGCGCGGTCGCGCGTAGAGCGCGCGCGGCTCGTCCACCTGCTCCACCCGGCCCTGGTTCATCACCGCGATCCGATCCGACGTGACCATCGCCTCCGCCTGGTCGTGCGTCACGTACACGGTCGTGATACGGAACTCGTCGTGGAGCCGGCGGATCTCGTAACGCATCTCCTCGCGCAGGTTTGCGTCGAGGTTCGACAGCGGCTCGTCGAGGAGCAGCACGCCCGGCTGCACCACGATGGCCCGCGCCAGCGCCACCCGCTGCTGCTGGCCGCCCGACAATTCTTGCGGATAGCGGTCGCGCAGATGCTGCATGCGCACCACCTCGAGAATCCGATCGACGCGCTGGCGGATCGTCGCGCGCGGCAGCTTCCGCACCTCGAGGCCGAAGGCGACGTTCTCGGCCACCGTCATGTTGGGCCAGATCGCGTAGCTCTGGAAGATCATCGACATGTTGCGCTTCTCCGGCGGCACCGCGACGCCGGGCGAGGAGATGACCGTGCCATCGAGCGCGATGGTGCCCTCGCTGGGCGGCAGGAACCCCGCGATCATCCGCAGTGTGGTCGTCTTGCCGCAACCCGAGGGTCCGAGGAGCGACACGAACTCGCCGGCGGTCAGGCTCAGCTCGAAGCGGTCCACCGCGGTCACGCTGCCGAATCGCCGGGTCACGCCGCGCAGGACGAGCTTGCTCACGTGGCGGTCCGTCGCAGCATGAAGTCACGGCCGACCAGCCGGAAGCCGATCATCACCAGCGTGACGGTCACCACCACCAGCACGAGGCCGATCGACGACAGCAGCTCGAAGTTGCCTTCGTCACTCTTGTCGAACAGCAGCACCGACAGCACCTGGGTGCCGGTCGTATACAGGAAGATCGCCGAGGACAGCTCGCGGGTGGCCGGAATGAACACGAGGATGAAGGCGCCGGCGAGGCCGCGGGCGAGCATCGGCGCCACCACCCGCCGCAGCGTCAGCCAGCGGCTGCCGCCGAGGATGCGCGCCGCGTCCTCGAGCTCGGGATTGAGGCTGCGGATGGCGGCGTCGCTGTTGGCGTAGGCGATGGGCAAAAATCGCGTGGCGAACGCCAGCACGAGGATCCACGCCGTGCCGTAGAGCAGGAGCGGACGCGACGTGTAGGCCGCGTAGAAGCCGATGGCGAGCACGATGCCGGGGATGACGAAGGGCGCCATCGCCACCTGCGTCAGCACGGCGCCCATGGGCACCAGCCCGCGGCGCACGATGTAGGCGATGGCGACGGCCAGCGCCAGCGCGATGATCGACGCGGCCGCCGCATAGACGAAGGTGTTCCACGTCGCATCCCGTGTGGCCGGCTGGTCGAAGAGCACGAAGCGGACGTTGCGCAGCGTCACGTTGTCGACCGAGAAGCCGCGGCCCCACGCCTTCGCGAACGCGGCCTGCACCACGACGACCATCGGCACGAAAAACGACAGCGCGGTGACCAGCAGACAGTAGCCGAGCACCACCCAGCGCGCGCGCCCGAGCGGAACGAGTCGTCGTTCGCCGCCCTTCCCGGTGAGCGCGACGTAGCCCTTGCGCGCCATCACGCGCCGCTGCAGCCAGAAGAGCAGGATGGTGATGAGCAACAGCGGCATCGAGTACGCCGCGGCCACCGCCACCCGCGGCGGGAACTCGAAGAACTGCCAGAGCATGGTGGTGACGACCTGGAAGCGCCCGGGCAGCGCGATGAGCGCCGGCACGCCGAAGAGCGCGATCGCTTCGAGGAACGCCACGATGAACGCGGCCAGGATCGCGGGCAGCGCCAGCGGCAGCGTCACCCGCCGGGTGGTGCGCCAGAGGCCGGCGCCGAGCGTGCTCGCCGCGTCTTCCATCTCCGACGAGATCAGATCGAACGCCGTGCGCGCGAACACGAACACGTACGGAAACGAGTAGCACGCGATGACGAACACGAGCCCCGGCATCGAGTAGATGTTGAAGGGCCCCGCCTCGGCGCCGGTCACGCTCTTGTAGATGCGGTTCAACCAGCCGGCGTTGGGTCCGGCCAGCAGCATCCAGGCGATGGCGCCGAGATAGTTCGGCATGATGAACGTGCCGAGCACGGCCGCCCACACGAGCCCCTTGGCCGGCATGTCCGTACGCGACACCGCCCACGCCATCGGCACGCCGAACACGAGACCGAGCGCCGCCGCCGACAGCCCGACGATGAGCGAGTTGATCAGCGCCTCGACGTTGCGCCAGCGTCCGTACGCGGCCGCGTAGTTGGCCAGCGTCACGCCGCCGGCGGGGTCCTGGAGGCTCGTCCACACCAGCCGCGCGAGCGGGTTGACGACGAGCACCAGCAGCACGACCACCAGCAGTACCCACAGCAGCGCCGAGCGGTCGAGCTTCAAATGCCGAATGTCTCCCGGAACAGCTCCTTGACCTCCGGGATCCCCTTGTCGATCTCGTCGTAGCTCGGCCGGATCGTCTTGATCTCGGCGATCGACTTGCCGCCGGCCATCGGCTTCACGTGCTTGTTGATCGGATCCTGCGCATGCTGCACGATCAGCTCGTTGCACTCGCGGCTCAGCAGGTACTCGATGAGCAGCTTGGCCGCGTTCGGCGCCGGCGCGTTCTTGAGGATGCCGCTGGGGGACACCATCAGCAGCGAGCCGTCCTCCGGATAGACGACCGCGAGCGGATTGCCCTTGGCTTTGCTCTCGAGCGTGGTCGCCGAGGGGCCGGCCGCCACCAGCGTCTCGCGCGCGTTGAGCATCGTCACCGTGTCGTTGATCGAGCGACCGATGCGCGGCTTGTTGAGCTCGAGCTTTTTGAAGTAGTCCCAGCCGTACAGCTTCTTCATCTGCACGACCCAGGTGCCGACGTAGCCGCTGAAGCCCGGATGGCCGATCGACACCTTGTTCTTCCACTTCGGGTCAAGGAGATCCGTCCACTTCCTGGGCGCCTCCGCGGCGGGGACGGCGGCCGTGTTGTAGGTCAGCACGACCAGACCGGCGGCGGTGGTGACGAAGAGATCGTCGGGATCGTTGTATGGCTTGAAAGCGTCGACGAGCTCCGTGAGGTTGCGCGGGCGATATTTCTGCAGCCACCCGTCCTGCTTCATCTTTCCGTAGTGGCTGGCGTCCGTGGAGGAGATCACCGAGGCCTGCGCGATGCCGGCCTTCTGATCCTGCGCGAGCCGCTGATAGGCCACCTGCGCGGTGGTGCGGACGTACTTGCAGGCGATGCCCGGATACTTCTTCTCGAAGCCGCCGCAGATCCCCGCCGCCGTCTCGGTGTTGTAGTGCGCCGTGTACCAGGTGAGCTCCTTCTCCTTCTTGGCCGCCTCGTACAGCTCCTTCTCGCCTTCGAACGCGCCGCCGGCCGCGGGCACAAGCAGCACGGCGGCCAGCACGACGATGCACCGGATCTTCATGGTCGTTGTCTCCGTGTGTCGAGCGACTTCCAGTCGAATTCGATGCCGTGGCCCGGACGATCCGGGGCCACGGCGGCGCCGTCCTCGATGCGCAGCGGCTCGGCGATGAACCGATCGAGTCCGAAGCCGTGCGCCTCGAGATACGAGCGATTGGGAACGGCGGCCAGCAAGTGCACGGTGATGTCATGGGCGCCGTGCGACGTCACCGGCAGGTTGAAGGCCTCCGCGAGATGGCAGACCTTCATGAAGGTCGTCACGCCGCCGCAGCTGGTGACGTCCGGCTCGGGGAAGGTCACGCCGCCCGCCTCGATGAGCGCGCGGAACTCGTGCAGCGTGTGCAGGTTCTCGCCGGCGGCGATCGGCAGGCCGCCCTCACGGACGATGCGCGCGTGGCCGGGCACGTCGTCGGGGATGGTCGGCTCCTCGAGCCACACCGGCTCGAGCGGCGCCAGCGCGCGAGCGGCGCGAACGGCCTCGTCGACGCTCCAGCGCATGTTGGCGTCGACCATCAGCGGGAACTCGGCGCCGAGATGACTGCGCATCGCCCGCACGCGCTCGACGTCTTCGCGCAGCGAGGCGCGCCCGACCTTCATCTTGATCGCGCGGAAGCCGCGCGCGAGGTTCTCATCGGTCTGCTTGAGCAGCGCGTCGATCGAGAAGTCGAGATCGATGCCGCCCGCGTAGCACGGCACGCGCGGATCGAAGCCACCGAGTAACCGCCAGAGCGGGACACGCTGGCGGCGCGCGCGCAAATCCCACAGCGCGATGTCGACGGCGGAGATGGCGAGCGCGGCGAAGCCACCACGGCCGCCGTAGTGGAGCGCCCACCACATCGCCTGCCACAGCTCCTCGATCCGTTCGGCGTCGCGGCCGCGCAGCCGCGCGGCGAGATCGCGCGCGATCAGGGCGTGCACCGCCGCCCCGCCGGCGCCGACCGTATAGGTGTAGCCGACGCCCTCGGCGCCGTCGGCGTCGCTGACCCGCGCGGTGACGAGCTCGAAGCCCTCGATCGTGCCGTGCGTGCTGTCCGACAGCGCCACCGGCAGCGGGATGACGTAGTGATCGGCGCGGACGTCGCGGATCAGCATGCGAGCCCTCCTCGAACGTGGGCGCAGTCTAGCATTGTCGCCGTCGCGCGCCGGCGGGCGGCGTGACAGATGCGACCGCGCGCGTCACGCTGACACGATTTGTTGGCGCCGCGAAGCGCGCGGCACGCGCCGGCGCACGCCAGTGTTGGTTGCGACTCTGGCACTCTTTCTGCACCCGGCCGCGCCCCGGGAGGACTCCTACGATGAGTCGTCACAGCTGGTGGATCTCAGTGATCGCCGGGTTGATCGTCGGGATATCGCTCGGAACGGCGGGCGCCGGCGACGTGAACATCAACATCGGCGCCCCGGCGGTCGTGGTGCCGCCGCCGCCCATCCTCACCGTGCAGCCGAACGTGATGGTCGTCCCCGGCTCCCCGGTCTACACGGCGCCCCAGGTCGAGTTCAACGTCTTCCTGTTCGGCGGCAAGTACTGGAGCCACCACAACGACGTCTGGTTCGTGGCGCCACGTCCCGGCGCGCGCTGGACGCGCGTGGCGGTCACGGCCGTTCCCCACGAGGTGCGCGCGGTGCCCGTCACCTACTACAAGGTGAAGCCGAAGCACGCCAAGGGCATGAAGGAGCACGAGGGCAGGGGCTGCCCGCCCGGCCTCGCCAAGCAGGGCCGCTGCTGATCCTTCCCCGTTAGAGCGCGCCCGCGATCGCCTTGCCGAGGTCGGCCGTGCTCGCGCGGCCCCCGAGGTCGGGCGTTCGGGGCGCGCCGGACTTCGGCTCCAGCACCGCCTCGATGGCCCGCACGATGGCCGCTGCCGCGTCGGCGTGGCCCAGGTGCTCGAGCATCATCGCGCCCGCCCAGATGGCTCCGATGGGATTGGCGATGGCCTTGCCGTAGATGTCCGGCGCCGAGCCGTGCACCGGCTCGAACAGCGAGGGAAATGCCCGCTCCGGATTGATGTTGCCCGAGGGCGCGATGGCGATGGTGCCCGTGCACGCCGGTCCCAGGTCGGAGAGGATGTCACCGAACAGGTTCGAGGCGACGACGACGTCGAACCAGTCCGGGTGCTGCACGAAGTGCGCGACGAGGATGTCGATGTGGAACTTGTCCCAGCGCACGTCCGCGTACTGGCGGCCCATTGCTTCCACCCGCTCGTCCCAGTACGGCATCGTGATGGAGATGCCGTTCGACTTGGTGGCCGAGGTGAGGTGCTTCTTGGGTCGCCGCCGCGCAAGCTCGAAGGCGAACTTCAAGATGCGATCGACGCCCTTGCACGAGAACACCGACTGCTGGAAGACGACCTCGCGCTCGGTGCCCTCCCACATCCGTCCGCCGACGCTCGAGTACTCCCCTTCCGTGTTCTCGCGCACGACGAAGAAGTCGATGTCGCCGGGCTTGCGCTCGGCGAGCGGCGTGCGCATGCCCGGCATGAGCCGGCACGGCCGGAGATTCACGTACTGGTCGAAGTCGCGCCGGAACTTGATCAGCGAGCCCCACAGCGACACGTGATCCGGGACCTTGGCCGGCCAGCCGACGGCGCCGAAATAGATCGCGTCGTGACCACCGATCTCGTCCTTCCAGCTCTCCGGCATCATGGTGCCGTGCTTCAGGTAGTAATCGCACGACCAGTCGAAGTGATCGAGCTGCAGCGCGAAGTCGAACTTGCGCGACGCCGCGTCGAGCACGCGCAAGCCTTCGGGCACGACCTCCTTGCCGATGCCGTCGCCGGGAATGACCGCGATCATGTGCTTCGCCACAGACGCCTCCTTGATGTGGTGCGGGTCCATCTTAGCTCAGCCGGGCGGCTCAGCCGGGCGGCGCTTGACGTGGGGCAAGTCCCGGAGCACAGTAGCGCCCTACACTATAGGTCCGGGGCACGCGTTTTCGTCATGATCGGTCTGAGGGAGGAACGACGCATGTCCACGACGTCGCCCGTACTTTCCGATGCCGTCATCGCCCGCTGCGGCGATCGAGCCGCGACCTATGACCGCGAGAACCGCTTCTTTACCGATGACTTCAAGGAGCTGCAGGCCGCGGGCTTCTTGAAGCTTGCGGTTCCGGAGACGTTCGGCGGCTTCGGCATGTCGCTCGCACAGGTCTGCCGCGAGCAGCGCCGGCTCGCATACCGGGCGCCCGCCACCGCGCTCGCGACGAACATGCATCTCTACTGGACCGGCGTTGCCGCGGATCTGCGCAAGGCCGGCGACAGCTCGCTCGAATGGCTGCTGCGTGAGACGGCCGCCGGGGAAGTCTTCGCGGCCGGTCACGGCGAGGCCGGGAACGATCTGCCGCTCTTCCTGTCCACGGCCCGGGCCGAGCGCGCCGATGGCGGCTACCGGTTCTGGGGCCACAAGATCTTCGGCAGCCTGACGCCGGTGTGGACGCGGCTCGGCCTCCATGCCATGGATAGCAGCGATCCCAAGGCGCCGAAGATCGTTCACGCGTTCCTGCCGCGCGATGCCAAGAACTACACGATCAAGGAGACGTGGGACACGCTGGGGATGCGCGCCACCCGCAGCGACGATACGCTGCTCGACGGGACGTTCGTCCCGGATCGATACGTCGCGCGCGTCCTGCCGGCGGGCACTGCCGACCTGTTCGTGCTGGCGATCTTCGGCTGGGCGGAACCGACCTTTGCCAACATCTATCTGGGACTGGCCGAGCGCGCACGCGACATCGCGGCTGCCGGCGTCAAGAAGCGCTCGTCACTGGCGCTAACACGCTCGATGGCCTACCATCCCGAGGTGCAGCGCTGCTTCTCCGAGATGCAGCTCGCGCTCGAGGGCGCCATCGCACAGGTCGACCGCGTCGCTGACGAGTGGTCGCAGAAGATCGATCACGGGGCCCAGTGGCCGATGAAGCTCGTCGCCGCCAAGCACAACGCCGTGGAGGCCGCGAAGAAGGTCGTGGATCTCGCCATGGCCGTCTCGGGGGGCACGGGCATGTTCAAGTCCAACGAGCTTGAACGCCTGTATCGCGACGTCCGCTGCGGTGGGTTCCACCCGGCCAATACGCTCCTGGTGCACGAGATCGTGGGAAAGACGGTGCTCGGTATCGATCTCGGTGAGCAGCCGCGCTGGGGCTGAGCTCCGACCAGAGACCCTCAGAGGAGATCTCGGATGCCGCTTTACCTGGACGTGCACCACAAGGTCGAAGGCGCGAGCACCGAGGCGATGGCGAAGGCCCATCGCAAGGATCTCGAGGTCCAGCACAAGTACGGCGTGAACTACCTCCGGTACTGGTTCGACGAGGGCACGGGCAAGGTGTTCTGCCTCGTCGAGGCCCCGAGCAAGGAGGCGGCCGCGGCCGTCCACCGCGAAGCGCACGGTGCCGTCGCCGACGAGATCATCGAGGTGAAAGAAGGCGGCTAGCGAGGGCGGCCGTCAGCGGCCGCATGCCGAGGCGCTGAGCGAGGGCAAGCGCCGTGCGATAGTTCTCGCCGGCCTCGTCGTTGTCCCCCGTCCGGCTCGCGAGGTCGCCCACCAGCTGATGGGCGTACGCTTCGTGGCCGCGTTCCCCGCTGCGGCGGGCCGTCTCGAGCGCCTGGAGCGCCAGGCGGCGGGCGGCATCGGCATGGCCGGCGAGCTGCTGCGCCTCGGCGTACCATACCAGTCGCAGCGCGTGGTTGGCCGCCTGCTGCATCTCCTCGGCGCGCGCGACCGCCTCGTGGAGGAGCGCCAGCCCCTCGTCGTGGCGCCCCGCGCGTGCGTACGCCCAGCCCAGCGGAGCCGCGACCAGCGGGAACAGTATCGCGAGGTCTGCGACGCGCTGGAGGACGAGGCCTTGCTCGAGCGCCGCGATGGCCGTCGCGAACTGCTCGCGCCGTGTGTGCAGCCCTCCGCTGGCGGCGTGCGCGACGACGAGGCTAAACAGGTGGTCCTGCGCGATGCCGATGGCGACCGCCTCGTCGGCGAGGGCGCGCGCCTCCTCGAACGCGCCTTGTTCCGCCCGGCAGAGCACGAGCCACGCGCGCGAGAGGACGGAGGGCAGTCCGGCCAGACCGAACGTCTGGCCGCGCAGGTCACCGTCGAGGACGGCGACGTTCTCGGCGAGCACCACCGCGGCCCGCTCGTAGTCGCCGAGCGAATGGTTGATCTGCCCGAGCCGGAAGTTTGCCAGGACCATTCCCGCGAAGTTGCCGAAATCGGGGGCCATCGCGCGCTCCCACATCGCGAGAGCCAGCGCTCGCTGGTGCATGCCGCGCCACCAGAGATTGCCCGGACTCTCCGGGCCGCCGAGCACCGCGTCGATGCTGGGCTGGCTCGCGGGCGTTCCTGTCTGCTCGAGATAGCGGAGCGCGGCGGACCAGAGCTCCCCGCGGAAGGCGTGATGCGCCAGCCGCTCGGCGTGCTCGGCAACGCGATCGGCGTGAATCCGTTCGATCGCGTCGACCAGTTGCCCGTGCACGAGGCGACGCCGGTCGTGTAACAGGCTGCCATAGGCGACCTCGTGGGTCAGCGCGTGCTTGAACGTGTACTCGAGGTCCGGAAAGAGCTTGGCCTCGTACACGAACTCGGCCGCCTGCAGCCGTCCGAGCCCGCGCCGTAGCTCGTCCTCGGGCAGCTCCGCGATGGCGAGCAAGAGCGTCCACGGCAGGTCCTTGCCGATGACCGAGGCCGTCTGCAGCAGCCGCTTGTCGTCGGGCGGCAGGCGGTCGATGCGCGCGGCGAGAATCGCTTGCACCGTCGCCGGGACCTGGATAGCGCCGGGGTCGCGCGCAAGACGATACGAGCCGCGCTCACCGACGAGCACGTGAGTCTCGGCGAGCGCGCGCACACTCTCCTCGAGGAACAGGGGATTGCCCTCGGTACGGTCCACGAGCAGGCGGCGGAGCGGCGCCAGGCTCGGATGGTCGCCGAGCAGCGGCTCGAGCAGTGCCTCTGCCGTGGCCGGCGGCAGAACGTCGATGCGCAGCTGGCGATAGTACGTCTTGCCGCCCCAGGCGTGCTGGTACTCGGGACGGTAGTTCACCGCGAGCAGCACCGGCGCGCTCGGAAGGCTCTCAACGAGCGCATCGAGGAACGCCTGCGTCTCGGCGTCGATCCAGTGCAAGTCCTCGAACACGACCAGCAGCGGCTGGCTCACGCTCTCGCGCAGGAACACCCGACGGACGGCTTCCAGCGCGACCGTCCGCCGCGCGCGCCGGTCCAGACGCTGAAACTCGTGGTCCTCCGGCAGGACGTCGAGCAACCACAGCACCGGAGCGATGCTGTCCTTCAGGTTGTCGTCGAGCGTCAGCAGGATACCGGTCACCTTCGCGCGGATGGTGCGCGTATCGTCGCGATCGCCGATCTTGAAGTAGCCCTTCAGGAGATCGACCAGCGGCAACCAGGGCGCCGCCTTGCCGTACGAGACCGAGCTCGACTCGAGGACCAGCCAGCCGTGGGTCCGGTGCGAATGAATGAACTCGTAGAACAGGCGGGATTTGCCGACGCCGGGCTCCCCGACCACGGCCACGATCTCGCCGCGGCCACGGGAGACCTGCTCCTGCGCGCGTCGCAGCTGCTCGATCTCGGCGTCCCGGCCGACGAACCGCGTGAGCCCGCGTGATACCGAGGCCTGCAGGCGCGTCCGCACCGTGCCGGCGCCCACGACTTCGTACACCTCCACGGGCTCCGGCAGGCCCTTGATCGGCGTCGGTCCCAGTGACTTCACCTCGATGTAGCCCTCGGCGCCGCGCAGCGTGGCGCCGCTCATCAGCGTCGTCCCGGGCCGCGCGAGCTGCTCCATGCGCGCGGCCAGATGCGTCGTCTGCCCGACCGCCGTGTAGTCCATGTGCAGATCGCTGCCGATGGAGCGAACGACGACGTCACCCGAGTTGATTCCGACACGGATCTGGACGTCCACGCCGTGCGTACGACGTAGCTCGTCGGCATAGCGACCAACGCCGTCATGCATGCGGAGCGCCGCGTAGCAGGCGCGTCGGGCGTGGTCCTCCTGGGCGATCGGTGCGCCGAACAGCGCCATGATGCCGTCGCCCATCACCTGGTTCACGGTCCCCTCGTAGCGATGCACCGCGTCCATCATGCGCTCCAGCACCGGATCGAGCAGCTTGCGCGCATCCTCCGGGTCGCGATCGGCAAGGAGCTCCATCGAGCCCTTGAGATCGGCGAACAGTACCGTCACCTGCTTGCGCTCCCCTTCGAGCGCGGCCTTCGACGTCAGGATCCGTTCGGCGAGGTGCTTCGGCGTATAGCTTTCGGGCGAGCCGAACTGCCGCGGCGCTGGCCCGCCGGCCGGCTGCGCACACTCCGGGCAGAACTTCGCGGTCGGGGACAGGGCGCCCCCGCACGCGTTACACGCTCGCGGCAGCGGCGCGCCGCACTCCTCGCAGAATCGAGCGCCGGCCCGGTTAACGTGCTGACAGCGTGGACACGTCATGGCGATGCCAACATCGCGCTAAAGCGAGGATGACGGGTTTGCCGCCGACACGTCGAACGCCGTCGAGCCGGTCCCCTGATAGACGTAGCGGAACGTGGGACAGCCCGGCTGCGCGCCGGTGCAGTAGTAGCCGACCATCTCGAGCTTGGCGTAGCGGCTGTCGGCCGTGCGCACCGCCCACACGTGCGACTTCGGGCTCAGCACGTGCGAGAAGAAGCCGTAGCGGTACCACGACGCGATGGCCGGATTGCGAGGCTCGGCCCGGCCCTCGTTGCCGACGTAGCCGGTGACGGGCACCGCGCGTACGTCCTCCAGGCGCGCCTCGCCGAGATCGAGGATGCCGACGCCGTTGCCCGCGATGATCGCGTAGCGCCGGAACGCGAGATCCCAGCCGCCCGGCTGCGGGTCGTCGACGACCGAGCCGACGCGAAACGAGAAGTAGCGCCACGCGTCGGGTGCCCGGGCGTCCACCGTGTAGAGGACGGGGCCGACGAGACTCGACCCGGCCTCACGGGCGACGGACGGCGTCGGTGCGTACGTCGGCACCGACGGCCGCTGCAGCGTGAGCGCGACGAGCACGCCGGCGAGCCCCAGCACCGCGCCCACGGCGACCGCGCGCACGGGCGTCATGCCCGCGACCGCCGGGCCCGGAGAGCGTCGCCTCGCATGCTCGAGATGCTAGCATGCGGCGCATGCGCGACGTTCCGACCGGCCACTATCGCTTCCTGCCCGGCATCGCTCCCTACTCTTCCGGCGTCGTGGCCATGCCCGGCCACGAGGTCATTCACGTCACGCTGCGGGCGCCGCTACCGTGGCGCGACGGCTTTGCGCTCATCGAGCGGCACCTGGGGAACGAGCACCGACCGCGCGCGGCCCTGTGCGCGATCGCGCTGCGGAGTCCCACGCCGTTCACCTTCGAAGGCTTCGCGGAGTTCAACGCGGGCTACCGCGCGATGCTCGACGCCTGGGGCCTGCTCGTCGACGGCGCCAATCCGATCGCGCGCACGAACGTGGCGCCGCTGGTCGGGGCGCCGAAGGAGCCATCGCTGTACGGTTTCGCTTACACGCGGCCGGGGGCGACGCCGCGCCCGACGTTCGTGGTGGCCGGCTCGGGCGAAGTGGTCGAGCTCGCGGCGGAGCGGATCGTGCGCCGCGGCGAGACGTCGCCCGACGCCATCCGCGAGAAGGCCGTATTCGTGATGGGCGTGATGCACACGCGCCTGCGCGGCCTCGGCGCCGAATGGAGCGACGTCACCGCCATCGATGTGTACACGCCGCATCCCGTCGAGCCGTTCGTCCGGGATGTCATTCTCGGCGCGGCGGGGCCGGCGGCGATCCACGGCGTCCGCTGGCATCCGAGCCATCCGCCGATCGTCGGCCTCGAGTACGAGATGGACCTGCGAGGCGTCGCGCGCGAGCTCTTCTTGTAGTGGGGGGCCTCGAAATGGCCCCCCACACCCCCCAACGCTCGTCACGCCCCGGCGAAGCCGTGGCGCGCCTCGATGACCGTCAGCGCTGGACGCTGCTCGCGGTGCTCACGGCTGCCTATGGCATGGGGGCGTTCGGAATGCTCGGCGTCTCGCCGCTCACGCCGAGCCTCGTGGACGGCTTCGGCCTCTCGCGGCTCGACGTGGCGTTCATCGTGCCGTCCGTCTACGTCGGCGGCCTGCTCTTCTCGCTGCCCGGCGGCCATCTCGCCGACCGGTGGGGCGTGCGTCCGACGCTGCTCGGCGCGCTTGCCGTCGGCGGCCTCGGGCTGCTGGTCGCCGCCACGGCGCCGCGCTTCGCGCTCTTCCTGATCGGCCTGGTGATTGCCGGATCGGGCTGGAGCGTGGTGAATCCCGTGCTCGGCAAGGCGATCGTCGACATCTTTCCGCTCACCGAGCGCGGCATCGCGATGGGCATCAAGCAGATGGGCCTCACGCTCGGCGGCGTGGTCTCGGCGCTGGTGCTGCCGCCGATCGCGGCGCGCGCCGGCTGGCGTGCAGCGGTGGCCGCGTGCGCGGTGGCGGTGACGGTGCCGGTGATCGCGGCCTGGCGTCCGCTGGCGTCGATGGCACGTCCGACGACGCCGCACGCCGCCACGGCGTTCAGCTGGGCGTGGACGCAGCGGCCCGCGCTCCTGATCGTCTTCGCGGCCGGCGTCGTCCTCGGCATGGTCCAGTCGGCGGTGCTCTCGTACCTGCCGCTGTTCAGCGTGCAGGCGCTGGGCTTCTCGCACGTCGGCGCCGGCATTCTCATCGCCGCCTCGCAGGCCGGCGGCGCCGTCTCGCGGCTGGCCCTCGGCGCCGCCAGCGATCGCTGGTCGTCCGGACGACGACCGCCGTGGCTCGTCTTCACCTCGGCCCTCGCGGCGGCCATCTTCTTCGTCTACGCGCTGGTGCCCACGAGCGCGCCGTTCTGGGCCGGCGTGCTCGCGTTCGCCGCCGGCGTCGGCGCGTATGGCTGGGTCGGCATCTACTTCGTCATCAGCGCCGAGGCGGGCGGCGCCACGGAGTCGGGCCTGCTCAGCGGCGTCTCCTTTGCCGCGATCGTGGTCGGCCTGCTGACCGGCGCGCCGATCTTCGGCATCATCCTGCAGCTCTCCGACTCGTACAGCGCCGCGTGGACGACGTTCGCGTTGCTGTCGGCGCTGGTGGCGGTCGTCGTCGCCGCCAACGCCGCCGCGATCCACCGCGAGTGCTCGTGAACGGGTTGCGAGTGGTACACTCGCGGCCCATGAGATTCCAGGGACGGATTGCGCTGATCACGGCGGCCGGGCGCGGCATCGGACGGGCGACCGCGGAGATCATCGGTCGCGAGGGCGGGACCGTCGTCGCCGTCGATCGCGACAAGGCGGCCGTCGAAGACGCGGTCGGCGCCATCCGCGCGGCCGGCGGGAACGCCGACGCCATCGTGGCCGACGGGCTCGACGCCGCGCAGGTGGAGGACGTCGTGCGGCGGACGGTCGACGCGCATCGTCGCATCGACATCCTCGTGAACGCCGTCGGTGGCAGCACGATCATCGGCAAGCCGGCGGCGGCCGTGGAGGAGCTGAGCCTTGCCGAGTGGCAAGAGCTTCTCGACTTCAACCTGAAAGGAACATTCCTGTTCCTGCACGCGGTGGTGCCGGTGATGAAGCGCCAGCGCGCCGGGA
>DASTCJ010000127.1:0-16355 GCA_035605575.1 Candidatus Methylomirabilota bacterium | reverse complement strand
CCGAAGGACAGTGGGGCTGGGGCATTGGCGACAGCGTGATGCCGATCTACGCGCCCGCGTGCGACTTCGTCAAGGAGTGCCGGACGATCGGCCAGCTCGGCGAGGTCGTCGACAATCTCGTGCATCACTGGTGGCGCCGCGGGCGGTGATGGCCCCGCCGTTGCACCGCGGAGCCGTATGACCCCCGCGCTCGCGTTCGTCCTCACCCTCCTGCTCCTGTCGCCGGCCCTGCCGATTCGCGTCGATGCGCAGGCCGACTGCATTACCCTCGAGGACTTCAAGCGGTCGAAGGTCGGTGAGTTCCCGGTCGACTGGAAGGCGCGGAAGGACGCGGGACGGGAGGTATATAAGGTCGCCGAGGAGGCCGGGATCCGCTTCCTGCGCGCCTTCTCCCGGGGCGTCGGCATTCAGGCCGCACGCGAAACGAAGGGCTGGGACCTCGCCGCCCGGCCGATGCTCGCCTGGTCATGGCGCCCGCGCCAGTTTCCGAGTGGCGCCGACGAGCGGTCGGGGAAGAACGACAGCCCGCTCGCCGTCTACATGCTCGTCGAGCATTCGCGCATCACCGGTCCCAAGGCGGTGAAGTACATCTGGAGCGAGCGCGTCCCGGTCGGCACGCACCTCACCTCGAACAACGGGCTCACGCAGGTGCGCGTCCTCCGCACCGGCCCTGCCAGCGGGAACGGCTGGACCGAAGAGCGCGTGAACGTGCTGGAGGATTTCAAGAAATTCTTCTCCGAGCAGGGCACGCCGAAGCCCGCGGGCATCGCCGTCCTCACCGATGCCGACGACACGAGGTCGACCGCGGCCGGCGACTACGCCAATTTCCGCGCCTGCCCCGCGGCCAAATCCTGACGCGCGGCGGACGGCCTCGGTCCGCCGAGGAATGATGTTGCCGGCGATCGTGAGCGCGATTGCTAGACTCGGAACATGCTCGCGCAGCTCGCGCGCGTCGCTCGCGTGGCGCGCCCGCGCCACCTGCTGAAGTTTCTCGTCGCTCCCCGCGCCGAGATCGTCGCGTTCCGGTATCACTTCCGTCGCGTGCCGGAACGCGCGTTCGTCGCGTTTCTGGCCGAGATTCCGCCGTCGGAGCATGGTCTCGTGGACGCCGTCTATCGGGATCTCGCGGGGCACGCCGCGCTCTTCGCCCGGCTCAGGACGAAGCTCGGCGTTCACCCCGACGGCTTCGGCGGCCAGATGATGGCCGAATACTCCGCGGTCTACGCGCTCGTTCGCCTGCTTCGACCGGACGTCATGGTCGAGACCGGCGTGGCCGACGGCACCACCTCCGCCTACATCTTGCGCGCGCTGGAAGACAACGGAGGCGGCCACCTGTATTCCATCGACCTGCCGTCGGAGCGACTTCCGTCCGGTGAAGCGCCGGGCTGGATCGTCGATGACGATTTGAGGCATCGCTGGACGCTGCGAATCGGGCCGTCGAGCGAGCTGCTGCCGCCTCTCTTGAAGGAGCTGCAGTGGATCGACGCCTTCCTGCACGACAGCCTGCACACCTACGACAACATGATGTTCGAGTACCGGGCCGCCTGGCCGCATCTGAAGGATGCGGGCTTGCTCCTGTCCCACGACGTCGGCCGGCACACGGCGTTCTTCGACTTCGCGCGCGAAGTCGGCAAGCGCTGGGCCGATTGGCGGGTGTACGAGGTGCTGGGCGGCTTCAGGGTCGGAAGCGCGCGCAGTGATCGACGTCATCGGCGCGACTCGTGAACCACACGTAATCGAACGGCAGCCGAGCGGCACCGAACCGCTCGGCATAATCGGTGGCCGCGGTGCGGCCGGTGGCGACCTCCACGAAGGCCACGCTCGCCACCGTCGCACCGGGCACGCGCGCGGTTAGATAGATGGGCACGCCGCGATCGGTGCGAACGTGACCGGCGCCGGCGATCAGCACGGCGCCGTCTCCGGCGGCGGCGAGCAGGCGATCGGCCATCGTCGCATCGCGTGCGCGCTGCGCCGTCACCATTCCCGCGAGCATGGCCTCCGGCAGCTTGCCGCAGTGCGACTCACGCATCTCCGCTTCCATCTCTCGCTCCACGGGCGGGGCCGGCGGGCGATCGAGGCCGTGAGCGCGCACGAGCGCCTGCTCGAGCGCGTCGAGGTTGCCGCGTGCAACGGCACGCACGGTGCCGGGGGGCAGGTTCGCGGCCTCCAGCGCAAGGCCGGCGGCAAGCGCGGCCTCCGCGATCGGCTGGTAGAGCGGCCACGGCGGCCAGCCCGAGCGCGACCAGCCCACCGCGTCGCCCAGCCCGGCAGCGTCGCGCGGCGAGCGTTGCAGATACGCCGCGAGCGCAGGGGCTTGATCGGCGTCGAGCATCTCGAACGCCACCGTGGGCCTTCGTCCCGCCGCGGCGACGGCGCGCACGATCGACGCCTGCAGGAGGTGATGCTCGGGATGATCGTGCCGCTCGCCGAGCAGAACGAACCGCGCGGCGACCAGGCGCGCGGTCAGCACGTCGGTCGTGAGAAACCGCGCCGCCGCCACGTCCCAGATGCGGCCGGTGAGCGGATGATCCTGGCCGAGATCGGTGGCCGCCGGCGGCGCCGCGCGCGCGGTGCCGGCGGCGAGCACGATCACGGCCACGAGCACGCGCAGTCGCATGCGGTCAGCATACCGCCCTCGTGGTAGCTTCTTGATGTGGCCTCCGTGGTCGATCCCATCGAATCGCTGTTTGACCGTGGCGTCACCGACGGCCTGCCCGTGGTCCCGCCCACGCGCGAGCGCGTCGAGCGGGCCATCGCCGCCGCCGGCCGCCCGGCCGACGAGCTGGTCGCGGAGGTCCCGCCGAACTACGGGCGCGCGACGGTGGAGAAGATCGCGATCAACGCGGTGATGGCCGGCTGCCGCCCCGAGTATCTTCCCGTCGTGCTGGCCGCGGTGGAGGCGATCTGCGACGACGCCTTTGACCTTCACGGCGTGTCCGCGACGACGAACGCGCCGGCGCCGCTGGTGGTGATCAATGGCCCGATCCGCAAGACGCTCGACGTCAACTGCGGCGCCGGCGTCTTCGGCCCGGGCTGGCGCGCCAACGCGACGATCGGCCGCGCCGTACGATTGGTGTGCGTCAACGTCGGCGGCGCGAGGCCGGGCGTGGTGAGCATGTCGACGCTCGCGCATCCCGGCCGGTATACGTACTGCATCGGCGAGCGGGAAGAGGACAATCCGTGGGAGCCACTTCACGTGGAGCACGGCTTCGCGCGCGGCGACAGCACGGTGGCCGTGCTCGCCGCCGACGCGCCGCTCGGCGTCTACGATCATCGCAGCCGCACGGCGCCCGACCTGCTGGCGACCATCGCCGGCAGCATGGCCGTGATCATGAACCACAAGATGACGCACTGGGGCGACACGCTGCTCGTCATCGGCCCGGAGCACGCGGGCATGCTGGCCGGCGACGGCTGGCGCAAGGCCGATGTGCGGCGCTTTCTGTTCGAGCGGCTGCAGCGCCCGGTGCGCGAGCTCGTGCCGGGCCGCGACGGGGGCGAGGGCCTGCCCGAGCACGTGCTGCGCAAGTTTCCGCATCCGGAGACGGAAGAGACCCGCGTGCCGAAGTTTCGTGCGCCCGAGCACATCAAGATCGTGGTGGCGGGGGGAACGGCCGGACGGTTTTCCGCCATCGTTCCCGGCTGGTCGTTTTCGAAGGGCTCGAATCTCGTGCTGAGGAGGATCCGGTGAGCGACTATCTCGATCCAACCGATTCGGTGGCCGTGCCGCGCAAGACGGCGCCGCGCCCGTCGACTCTCGAGGGCAAGGTCATCACGCTGCTCGACATCTCGAAGGCCAAGGGCGACCATCTGCTCGACCGCATCGAGGAGCTGCTCCGAGAGCGGGCGAAGCCGAAGGCCATCATTCGCAAGAAGAAGCCGACGTTCGCGCGCCCCGCGCCCCTGCCGCTGCGCGAGGAGATCGCGCGCGATACGGATGTGCTGATCGAAGCGCTCGCCGATTGAGGGTCCTGCACCACGTGCAGTGTGCACGACGGCGTGTTCTTCGAGGACCACGGAATTCCGACGGCGACTATCATCTCCACCGAGTTCGCGCGTGCGGCCACCGCGCAGGCGGAGGCGCTCGGCGCCACCGGCTATCGGACGGTCATGGTGCAGCATCCGATCCAGCCGCTCACGCGCGAGGAGGTGCGTGCGCTGGCCGACAAGGCGTTCGACGAGGTTCTGGCGCGGGTGACCGGTTGAGGGAGGCGTCTCGCTAGGGTGCACGCCGATCTCCTGACCTCGATCGGCATCAGCATCGTGGCGGCGGCGACGCTCGCGCTCCTCGCGCGCATTGTCCGGCAGCCACTCATCCTCGGCTACATCGCGGGCGGCGCCCTGCTCGGGCCGCACCTCGGGCTCGGGCTCATCACCGAGCGCGCGGAAGTCGAGGTCATCTCCGAGATCGGCCTCATCTTCCTCCTCTTCATCATCGGGCTCGAGATCAACATCCCGAGCCTCGTCCAGGTCGGGCGCACGATCATCATCGGCGGCCTGCTGCAGTTCCCGATCTGCGCGGCGCTCGCGTGGCATCTGCTCGGCCGCCTGACGGAGTCCACCGGCGGCGAGTTCGATCGGCTCTACCTGGCGGTGGCCCTGGCGCTCTCGTCGACGCTGATCGTCGTCAAGCTGCTGTTCGACAAGCTGGAGATCGGGACCCTGGCCGGGCGGATCACCGTCGGCATTCTCGTCTTCCAGGATCTGTGGGCCATCGCGTTCCTCGCGCTCCAGCCGAGCCTGCGCGCGCTCGAGCCCATGCCGCTCCTGGCGTCGCTCGGTGCCGGAGTGGCGCTGGTGGCCGGCGCGGGCGTGCTGTCGCGACTGGCGCTGCCGGCGCTGTTCCGCGCGGTGGCCGGCTCGCACGAGCTGCTGCTGCTGACATCGGTCGCGTGGTGCTTCCTCGTATCCGGCATGGCGGGCTACCTGGGTTTGTCGAAGGAGATGGGCGCCCTCATCGCGGGCATGGTGATCGCGGCGTTTCCTTACGGCACCGAGGTCATTGCGAGACTCTCGGGCGTGCGCGACTTCTTCGTGACGCTCTTCTTCGTCGCGCTCGGGCTGCAGGTCACGATTCCGACCTGGTCGGTGCTGCTGACGGCCGGCGGGCTCGCGCTCTTCGTCGTGGCCAGCCGATTCGTGTCGATCTATCCGGTGTTCGCCGCGCTCGGGCTCGACATGCGCACGTCCGGCGTGGTGTCGGTGAACCTCGCGCAGATCAGTGAGTTCTCGCTGGTGATCGTGACCCTGGGCTTCGGCGAAGACCACGTGAGCGAGACGCTCATGTCGCTCGTGCTCTTCACGCTCGTGCTGACGTCGGTCGGCTCGACCTATGCGATTCGTTACAACCATGGGCTGGCCACCGGCGTCGCGTGGCTGCTGGAGGCCACGGGACTGCCGCGCTGGCTCCGACCGCAGCATCATTCGACCGCGAGCGCGCCGGCGGCGCACGGCGCGCACGACATCTTCTTCCTCGGCGTCTCGCGGGAAGGCCTGGCGCTGGTGAAGCATCTCGAGCGTGACCATCCGACCATGAAGAAGCGGATCTTGGCCATCGACTTCAATCCCGAGACGCTGGCCCAGCTGGAGGCGGACGGCGTGGCCTGCCACTACGGCGACATCAGCAACACCGAAACGCTACGACACCACGGGATCGAGAGCGCGACCGTGATCGTGTCCCCGATCTCCGACTGGTTTCTGCAGGGCACCGACAACCTGCGCCTGTTGCGCACGGTACGCGCGCTGGTCCCGCGTGCGCGGGTCGTCGTCACCGCCGACACGCTCGCCGTCGCCAACGGTCTCTACGCCGAGGGCGCCGATTACGTGATGATCCCGCCCGTCTTCACCGCCGAGCGGCTCTACGGCGTGCTGCGCGACACCAGCGAGGCGGCCATGGCCCGCGCCCGCCAGCGCCAGGCCGACGAGCTGAGGACGCACCGGCCACGATAGTCTCGGAGGGGGGCTTCGCCCCCCTTCCGACCGTCGTCGCACGCCTGACGGCGTGCTCCTCCGTGCCTCCCCCCAGAACAGGATTGCGGCGGCAAAGCCGCCGCTCGAACGCGGTTATTCGGCCGCGCTGTTCTTCGTCATTCGGGTAGCTGCCAGACGCGGCCCTGTGGGGACTCGTCGGTCAGCATGAATTGGGGGAGGGCCATGTGTGGCGCGAGGTCGTGGAACACGACCCTGACGCGTTTGCCGATGGCGACGTTTTTGGCGTCTTCCATGGTGGTGCCGTCGCTTTTGACGAGGTTGGCGATGATGCGCAGGGCCTCGTCGGGCGTCGGTTTCCCGCGTTGCTCGTCGAGCTCGACGAGGACCACGCTGTACGGCGTGACGTCCTTGAAGCCAGGCTGGATGGCGTGGACGACCGTCTCGTAGGAGTAGATCGTGCCGCGCCCGCTGACCTCTTTCCAGGTCCAGCCGAGCTCCATGCACCACGGGCAGGCATGGGTCGGTGGATAGCGCATGAGGTGGCAGGCGTTGCACGCGCGCAGCATGAGCGTGTGCTGCCGCGCGTGGGCGAAGTACTCCTTCCACTCCGAGTCGTTGTCGGGAATCAGCAGCGACATGCCGCGGTACTGGACCGGTTCGGGCATGGCTAGCCTCTCCTCATGATCAGCGCCGAGCCCGTCGGCGGCATCGCCCAGCCCAGGTTCATGGTGATCTCCGCGTCGCGCACCTGACGGCAGCGGCCGGGCGCGTAGTCATAGGAATGCTCGCCCTTGGCGGCGCCGGGGCAGTAGTCGTCGACGGTGCCGCGCAGCTGCCGTACGTTCTCGATCACCATCGACATCCCGTGCGTGTAGCCCTCACACAGATGGCCGCCTGACGTGTTGTTGGGGCGCTTGCCGCCGAGCTCGATCATGCCGCTCGACACGTACTGACCGCCCTCGCCCTTCTTGCAGAAGCCGTACTCCTCGAGCTGCAGCATGGTGGTGAACGTGAATGCGTCATAGGAGCCCGTGACGTCGACGTCCTCGGGATCGATGCCGGCCTGGCCGAACACGATGTCCTTGGCGTAGTGGCCCGCCACGCGCGTGATCGGCCCGTGCGCCCAGTGGAAATCCGTGCGCGGCTTGTTCACGCGGCCGGCCACGCCCATGACGTACACGGGCCGCGCCTTCAAGTCGCGGGCACGCTCGGCCGAGGTCACGATGAGCGCCGTCGCGTTGTCGGTCTCCAGGCAGCAATCGAGCAGGTGCAGTGGCTTGACGATCCAGCGCGAGCCGACCACGTCCTGGACCGTCACGCGCTCCTTCTGCGTGGCCTTGGGATTCTGCGACGCGTGCTTGCTGTGCGCGACCCGCACGTGAGCCACCTGCTCCGAGGTCGTGCCGTACTCGTACATGTGGCGCATGAACGTGAGGGCGAAGTTCTGGCCGGCGCTGCGCATCCCGAACGGCACCTGGGCGAGGTCGAGCGAGCGCACGGGCTGGGCGGCGCGCGCGCCGGTGCCCCCGATGCGGAACTCCGTGTAGCCGTTCATCGAGCGGAAGAGGGCGACGGTGTTGCACATGCCGGTCTCGATGGCGCCCATCGCGAGCCCGATCAGCGCCTCCGTCGACGAGCCGCCGCCGAACACGTCCATGTAGAAGTTCAGCCGCAGTCCGAGATCGGACGCGACCCAGTTGGCGGGCGTGGAGTCCCCGCTCTGATAGCTCATCATGCCGTCGACGTCGCCGCGCCCGAGACCGGCGTCGAGCATGGCTTTGCGGATGGCGTCGACGGCCATGGCCCGTGTGGTGCGGCCGGAGTTGCGCGAGTACTCCGTCTCGCCGACACCGACGATGCAATACTTGTCCTTCAGCGATTTCATAGCAGGCGTCCCAGCGGGCCGAGGTCGAGGTTGAGGTCTTCGGGCGCGAGCCCGAACCGCGCGCCGATGTCGCGGATCGTCTCCTCCAGACGCATGAGCGCCAGCCCGATGCGCTCCGTCTCGTCCGGGGTGAGGGTGTGCGCTTCCATGCGGCGGATGGCCTGGCGCTCCATGAGCTGGCGCAAGAACTCCACCAGCGTGAGAACGAGCCGCGCGACCGAACGCTGCACGTCCTCCGGATCGGCGTTCCAGCGCGGCGGCGCCAGGTCGTGAACGCGCCGCTCGAGCTCCGCGCGCAGCGAGTCGATCTCGCGCACGTCGATGCGCGGGTCGCGTCGGCTCATCCGAGCGAGTCCGGCGCGAACGCGTACGGGGGCCACGGGCCGCTGGCGACCGCGCGCGTCGGCGCCAGCGCGGCCGCGAAGGCGGTCACGGCGTCGAGATAGGCGGCGGCGCCGCCGCGGTCGATCAGGTGATAGACGGTGGCCAGCAGCGGTGGCACATCGTGCCGCTGCGCGCGCTCGGCGCGCACGAGCGCGGCCAGGCGGCCACGCACGGGCGCCAGCTCCGGAACGTCGGCGTCGCGGCGCGTCTGCCGACGGCGGCCTTCGAGATAGCGCGCGCCGGGCCCGAGCTCGCGCGCCACCGGTGCCGCGTCCTCGACCGGCGCGGCGTCGCCGAACACGCGCAGCGTGATCTGCTCGCGGCCGGCCACGAGCGCGAGCGCGTCGCGCAACGCGGCCGCGCGCCCCGCGACGGCGTCGGCGAGCGCCTGCTCGCCGTCGAGAAGCGTGCCGAACCGAACGGGCAGGATGGCGTCGACGAGGCCGGCCAGTCGGCGAACCACCTGGTCGTGGGCGCGCAGGGTGGTCGGCGTGACGGGTGGCGCCGCCGCCATGTCGCCCACGGCGGCCAGCACGCCGTCGACCCGGATGAAGCGGAGCGGCTCGGCATCGAGCCCCGCGCCCGTGTCGCCGCGCGGGGGCTCGGCCAGCAACGCGTAGACGTACTGGCTCACGGCCGGCGCTCCTCGGCGATGCGGTCGGCCGCGCAGAGCAGCACGGACAGCCGCACGTAGATCAGGTCGACACCCGCCAGTCCGATCATGACGTCGCCACTGAGGACGACGCCCTTGGTGAGCAGGTTGTCGACCACGTCGAGGAGCGAGGAGTCGGCGCCCTCGAGGAGGGCGCGGGCCTCGTCGCGCGTGGCCATCACGCAGTCCCGCCGACGAAGTTATAGGGCGGCCAGGGGCCGCTGAGGGTGAGCGTGTAGCCGTGCCGCGCGAGCTGCGCCGCCCCCGCGCGCGCGGCGCGCTTGAATGCCGGTACGCGCCGTGGCGGGACGAGGAACGCGGCGTCGAGCACGAGCCGCGTGCCGTCGACCGGATCGGGCGGACGCCGTCGCGCGTCGTCGGCCGCCTGCGCCAGCGACTCGAAGGTGGCGTCGACGTCGCCGCGCCCGCGCGCGAGCGCCTCGCGCGTGGCCTGCTGCGTGTGCTTCTTCACCAGCAGAAACCGCGTGCCTGTCGTCACGCCCGCGGTGGCGCGGGTGACGCGCTCGCGCTCGAGCTGCCTGGCGCGCCGGTCGTCCAGGTGCACGCGCACGCCCCACTCCTCGCGACCGGCCACGCGCTCGACGGCGCGCTCGATGGCCGCGCGCAGGCGCTCGATGTGCGCGAGGGCGCGCGCGTCCGAGTTGAAGAGCGTGAAGAGCTTGAGCGGGATGGTCGTCGCCGCCCGCGCCACGTGCTCCACCACCGCCTCGTGGGCGGTGGCGCACGCGGCCACCCAGTCGAGATCGCGCAGCCGCGTCTCCACGGGCGCGCTGCCGTAGCGGTCGAGCGGTGCATCGGCCACCACGAGCCAGAGATCGCCGCCGGCCTCGAGGGCGCGCAGCCGCGTGGTTCCGGGAAGCCCGCGGGGCGCGCGGGTGAGCGACGGCGCGCGCTTGCCATGCGCGACGCAATAGAGGTACGTCGCCGTTCTCGTGCGGGTCATGCGCGCCACTGCCACCTCCGGAGCCAGTGCTCGAGTCCTTCGACGCCACCGGGGGGCGGCGATTCGGCCGGCGCCGAAATCATAGCGCATCGCTCGCCGGCGACGGAGCGGACGGCCGCCGTGAGGGCGGCGATGTCGCGCGCCTCGCGGGCGACGGCCCGACGGCAGCGCGCGCAGCCGGACGGTGTGACGCCATTGACGACGACGGCGCCGACGGGGATGGCCAGCCGCCGCAGGCCGTGGAGCAGGCGGGTGGTTTCGAGGCGCGGCAGCGCGGCGGGCCGGGTCACCGCCACCACGCGCGTACGCGCGGCGTCGCGCAGGAGGGCGCCCAGCTCGCGGAGCTGGCGGGCGACGTCGAGCAGGTCCGAGGCGAGCTCGCCGAGGCCCATGACCGCGCGATACTTCAAGAGAATGGCCAGCAGGGCGCGGACCCATTCGAGGGCGCCGGCCGGCATGGCGAGCAGGCGCAGCGCGTGGCCGGTGGGTGCCGTGTCCACGACCACGAGATCGTGCGGCGGCGGATCGGTGCGAAAGAGCGAGTCCACGAGCGTGAGGACGCCGAACAGCTCGTCGAGCCCCGGCGGCGCCAGATCCATCAGCTCGCGCACGACGCGGCGATCGTAGGCGACGTCGAAGCGCGAGCCACGCAGCATACCGTCGAAGAGCTCATCGACGGCCTTCTCGTAGCGCTCGCGCCGGACCTGGAACGCCGCCTCCGCGTCGAGCTCGCGCGCGCGCAGACCTCGCGTGCCGGGCACCGCGCGCTCGTCGTCGCCGAGCGGAGTCTCGAGAACATCGGCGAGTGAGTGCGCGGGATCGGTGGACAGGATCAAGAGCCGTGCGTCGGGCCGCCGCGCCGCGAGCCCGAGGGCGACGGCAGCCGCCGTCGAGGTCTTGCCCACGCCGCCCTTGCCGACGAACGCCAGCACCCGCGTTCCCGCCGGCGCCAGCACGTCCAGCCACGGTGGCGCGTCGACCGTGCCGCGCCGCCGCCGTGCGCGACGGCGCGTCGCGCGCCGCGCCAACGTCGGGGGCCGCGCCGCGGCCAGCCGGCGCAGGGCCGCGAGCCCACGCGGCTCGACGTCGGCCGCGGCCACGAGCCGGATGCGATGGCCGGGAAAAGCGCGGCGCACGGTCGCCACCGCGTCGCCCTCGCTGGCGGCGCGCGCGGCGCAGAGCGCGCAGGCGGACGAGGGCGGCGTCAGGCGGTTCATGACGATCTCGTCGACGCGGATGCCGGTGTGCTCGAGCGCGCGCACGGCGTCGACGGTTTCGGCGAGCGCCATGGGCTCGGCCAGCGTGATCCATGCGAAGCACGCACGCTCACGATCGCGCAGCAGCGCGTGCAGCGCTCGCGCTTCGCCGTCGATCTCGGCGACCAGCGCATCGGCGGCATCGTCGCGATGGCGGCCGCCCAGGCTCTCGCCGAGGAAGCGATGCTTGGCCAGCATGTCGCCGAGCACCGCGGCGATGCGGGCGAGCGTCTCCGGCATCGCGAGCAGGCGCAGCGTGTGGCCGGTGGGGGCGGTGTCGACGATCACGTCGTCGTACGGACGGGCGCGCGCCAGCCGGTGGAGCTCGATGAGGCCGATCAGCTCGTCGACGCCGGGCAGCGACAGCTCGAGCAGCCGGTCGACGTCCTCCTCGTCGAGGTAGGTTCCGCGGTCGGCGACCAGCCGCAGCGGGCGCCGTCGCGCGGCCAGCCAGCGGGTGAGCGCGCGGTCGGCGTCGAGCTCGACGGCCATCAGCGTGCCGGCGCGCGTGCCGAGCCGGCGGGGCCGCGACGACAGCCGTGCGTCGAGGGCGTCGGCCAGCGAGTGCGCGGGATCGGTGGAGACGAGGAGGACGCGCCGTCGGCGCTCGGCGGCGGCGAGCGCGGCCGCCGCCGCGCTCGTGGTTTTCCCCACTCCACCCTTGCCGCCGAAGAAGCGGAACCGCGGCGGCGCGCTCACCGCTTCGGCGTGCCGTCCTCGTCGTCGTCCGGCTCGTCGGCGAAGGTCGTCGCCTCGATGCCGGTGATGCGCATCTCGCCCGGCTCCTCGTCGCCGACACCGCGCTGGCGCTCGCGGATCTCGCGCAGCCGCGTCAGAATGTCGGCCTCGACGGCGGCGAATTCGTCCTGGGTGGTCTCGCCGAGCTCCAGGCGCATCTGCGCGGCGAGAAGCTCCTCGTGCAGCACGCTGTCGTCGTTCAGCTGCGACTCCACCGCGTCGACGATCTTGCGCAGCACGAACTTGATGCCGCCCACGAGCAGCGTGTCGAGGATGATCACGCGTCGACGTGGCGATTGGTCAGCGTGGCGATGACCGAGGCCAGATCGCGCGGCGCCACCGGCTTCGGCACGTGCATCTGGTAGCCCGCCTGGAGCGCCCGCGCGCGATCTTCCACGCGCGGATAGGCGGTGAGGGCCACCGCCGGCGTGTAGCGTCCGAGCGCGCTCTCGATGTCGCGGATCTTCCGGATGAGCTGGTAGCCGTCGGTGTCGGGCAGCCGGATGTCCGAGACGAGCACGTCGAGCCGCTCGCGCGTCACTGCGTCGAGCGCCTCGCGTCCGCTGCCAGCCGTGGCCACCCGCGCGCCCCAGCGCTCGAGCGTCTGCACCATCCACTCGCGCGCCTCGGGATCGTCCTCGACGACGAGGATGGCGAGCCCTTCCATCCGCGGCGCGTCGTCCCTGGCCTCGTCGGCCACGACCGGCTCCGTCTCCACGTAGACGGGCAGGGTCACCGTGAAGGTGGCGCCGAGGCCGTCGCCGGGACTCGAGGCCGTGATGCGCCCGCCGTGGACCTCGACGAGGTGGCGCACGATCGACAGGCCGAGCCCGAGGCCGAGCGACGTCGTCACCACGGACTCGGACTGGCGGAAGCGATCGAAGATGTACGGCAACAGCGCCGGCGCGATGCCCTTGCCGCTGTCCTGCACCTCGATCCGCACCTCGGAATTCACGCGCGCGAGGCTGACGGTCACCTGGCCCTTCTCCGGTGTGAACTTGATGGCGTTGGACAGCAGGTTCCACATGACCTGCTGCAGGCGATCGGGATCGGCGAGCACGGGTCCGGCGTCGGGATCGACCCGCGTGATCAGCTCGATCGATTTCGCGATGGCCGCCGGCCGAATGGCCTCCACGGCGGCATCGGCCAGCGCGGCGGGCATCACGGCCCGCGTCTTGAGCCGCAGCTTGCCGGTGATGATGCGCGAGACGTCGAGCAAATCCTCGATGAGCTGGGCGAGCGCCTGCGTGTTGCGGTCGATCGTCTCGAGCGCACGTGCCTGCCGCGCCTCGTCGAGCTCACCCTTGCGCAGCCACCAGAGCCAGCCGACGAGCGCGTTGAGCGGCGTCCGCAGCTCGTGCGAGAGCGTGGCCAGGAACTCGTCCTTTGCGCGCCCGGCCGTCTCCGCACTGGCCCGCGCCGCCTGCTCCTGCTTCAGCAGGTCCTCGCGCGCGGCCGCGAGGCCTTCCGCCCGGCGCTGGGCCTCACGGGCGCGCGCGTAGAGCGACGCGGTGAGCAGCGCGACCACGGTGAAGGCGAACGCGCGCACGAACGTTCCGACGTCGACCCGGTACATCGGCGGAAAGAAGACACCTTCGACCACGAGGGCCGAGAGCACGGTGGCGAGCAGTCCGGGCCGCAGGCCACCCGACCAGCACGCGACGACGACGGCCGCGAAGAACAGCGGCGAGATGGCGGTGCCGATGTAGGGCTGCAGTGCCAGCGTCAGGGCGGCCGCCACGCCGACGGCGGCGACGGCAACGACGTATCCGCGTGGGCCCGACGGCACCGTTCGCTTACTCCCCCGGCTTGGCGCGCTCGAGCTTGAGCCGGATGTTGACGAAGTTGTAGGGCGGCCAGGGGCCCGTGTAACGGAACGTGAGGTGATCGTACTTGGCGCCGATGGCCTTCACCTTCGCGTCGAACGCGCTCTCACGATCGCGGGCGACGAGGAAGGCGGCGTTCATGATCATCTTGTCGCCGATGGGCTTGTTGGCGCGCGAGGCCACCGACACGTCGCGCAGCATCTCGAAGATCTCGGACACGTAGCGCTCCGACCGGTTCTGCAGCGCGCTCTCGACCAGGCGCCCGTACTGCACGCGCGCGAAGTAGGTGGGGCCGGTCTGGGAGGCGATCTCGCCCTTCAGCTGGCGAACGTCGTCGTCCTCGCGCTCGATCTGCTTGATGACTTCGTCGCGGTCCCAGAGGACCTTCAAGCCGAACTCGACCTTGTCCTCCATCTTGAGGAGCACGTCGGTGAAGGCGCCGTACGCGCCCTTGAGGAGCTCGGTGATGTCGTCACGCGTCTTGAAGACGGTGCCGAAGGACATCGGAATGACCGTGTGCTCGCGCATGACCGCCTCGTTCACCCGCTCGTGGGCCAGCACGTTCTCGCGTGTGGCATCCAGCACCTCGATCGGCGTGTCCGAGATGACGGCGGCGATGTCCTTGTAGTGCACGGTGTGAACCTCGGCCGGCGTGGTGCCGAGGCCGATGGCACCGAAGCGCAGCGGATCCTCGGAGCGGATGACGCAATAGACGTACTTGCCGCGGCTCTCGGCGGCCTTGACGCTGCTCGGGGGCGGCGCGCTGGCGGGTACCGGCGCGCGTGGCGGCGTCTCGCGAATGACGCGCGAGCCCGTGCGGCGCGGCGTGGCGTCGACGGCGCCGTCGCCCGGCGGTCGTGTCGGCGCAGCCGTGCGGCGGGGACGCGAGCTGGGCTTCGACTTGCCAGCCATGGATCAGTCCTCTTTTCGGGAGACAGGACGGCTGTCGAGCATCTTGCGGATCTCCTCCAGCAGCCGCTCGGGGAGACACGGTTTCGTGATGAAGGCATCGCAGCCAGCCTCGATGGCGCCCTTCGAGTGCCCGGCGAGCGCGTGGCCGGTCAGCGCGATGACCGGAATGGCCCGGGTGCGCGGATCGGCCTTGAGGCGGCGCGTCGCTTCCCAGCCGTCGAGCCCGGGCAGCGACAGGTCCATGACGATGAGGTCGGGCAGCAGGGCGAACGCCTGCTGCAAGGCCTCGTGGCCATTCTGCGCTTCGGCCACGCGGAGGCCGGAGAACTCCAGATACTGCATGTACATGTCCCGGTTGTCGGGGAAGTCGTCCACCACCAGCACCAGCGGCGAGGCGGCTTTCGCGGGCGGCGCACTCTTCGCCGTCTTCTTCGGCGCCGTCATACGCGCTTGACCTCGCGCGGCACGCGCACGGTGAAGGTGGAGCCGCGGCCGAGGTCACTCGTGAGCTCGATGCGGCCGTCGAGCATGCCGGCCAGCCGGCGGCAGATGGCGAGGCCGAGGCCGGCGCCCGCGTACTCGCGGGTCGGCGAGTTGTCGGCCTGCCGGAAGTCCTCGAAGATCCGCTCCTGATCCGCCGGCGCGATGCCGATGCCGGTATCGGCCACCGAGACGAGCATGAAGTCGGTGTCCTTGACGTGCTGGACGCCGATATCGACCGAGCCCTGAGCCGTGAACTTGATGGCGTTGGTCAGGAAGTTGATGACGATCTGCTTGACTTTCTGGCGGTCCGTCTTGATGAGCGGCAGGTCGTCGGGCAGATGGCTGGTCACCGAGAGCCGCGAGCGCGCGATGATCGGCTCCACCTCGGCCAGCACCTCGGTGATGAGATCGCGCACGGCGAACTCCGACACCGTGAGCGGCATCTTGCCCGCCTCGATGCGCGAGATGTCGAGGATGTCGTTGATGATGGCGAGCAGATGGTGCGCGTTCGAGTCGACGCGCTCGAGGTTCCGCCGCTGATGCGGCGACAGCTCGCCGGCCACGCCCTTCAGCAGCATGCTCGTGTAGCCGAGGATGGCGTTGAGCGGCGTCCGGAACTCGTGCGACATGTTGGCGAGGAACTGCGACTTCGCCGCCGACGCCTGCTCCACCTCGATGTGCGAGCGGCGCAGCAGCTCGTTCTGCCGCGACAGCTCGGCCGTCGCTTCCTGCACGCGCTGCTCCAGCTCCTCGGAGGCGCGCTTGAGCTGCTCGTAGAGGCGGGCCCGCTCGAACTCCTCCGTGCGGTCGTGGAGGATGGTCACCATGGCCGTGACGTCGCCGTGCTCGGACACGATCTTGCCGGAGATCGCCTCCACGGGCAGCGCGGCGCTCGTGCGCGGATCGACGAGACCGATGGCGCCGCTGCGGCGCATGACACCGGCCTCGAAGAACAGGTTGGAGACGAACGACGAGAAATGCGCGTCGTTGGCCTGCACGGCACGCCGCATCTCCTCGCCGGCCGCGAAGTCCGCCGTGAACAGCCGCTCGGCCGGCGTGTTCATCATGACGATGTTGCCGTTCGGATCCGTCACGAGGATTGGATCGGCCACGGAGTCGATGATGAGGTCGAGGCGGTCGCGCTCGGCGCGGGCATCGGCCTCGGCCAGCCGCAGCTTGCGATAGTTCTCCTCGATCTCTTCGGTGGCGCGCCGGAGATCCGTCACGTTGCGCAACACGGACACGATGCCGGTGCCTTCGCGCGGGTCCACGGTGATCGTGCTGAGCAGCTCGAAGAGGAGGTCGGAGCCGTCGCTCGGATCGACGA
>DASTCJ010000020.1:0-30634 GCA_035605575.1 Candidatus Methylomirabilota bacterium | reverse complement strand
CCGCCGAAGTATCGCGCCTCGGGGTCACCGACGACCTCACGCGGGTCCCCGATCGCGTTTAGATAGCGGGCGACGATTTCGTTGAACGGTGCCCGTTCCGGGCCGGCGATCTCCACGATGCCGTCATTTTGATCTCTCCTTCGCTTTGCCAGTGTTGCTGGGTCAGCTCTTGATGAAGGCGAGAAGGTCGGCATTGACGACCTCGGCGTGCGTCGTGCACATGCCATGTGGGAACTTTTCGTAGACCTTCAGGGCGCCCTTCCTGAGGAGCTTCGCGGAGAGCGGCGCGGAATCGGCGATCGGGACGATCTGGTCATCGTCGCCGTGCATGACGAAGGTCGGCACGTCGATGACTTTCAGGTCCTCGGTGAAGTCGGTTTCCGAGAACGCCCGGATGCCATCGTAGTGCGCTTTCGCACCGCCCATCATGCCCTGGCGCCACCAGTTCTCGATCACGGCCTGCGACACCTTCGCGCCCGGCCGGTTGTAACTGTAGAAGGGGCCGCTGGCGATATCTCGATAGAACTGCGCGCGGTTGGCGGCGAGCTGTTGCCTGAAGCCGTCGAATACCTCGATCGGCAAGCCGCCCGGGTTGGCTGGTGTCTTCACCATGATCGGCGGCACGGCGCCGATGAGGACCAGCTTGGCGACACGGCCCTTGCCGTGGCGCGCGACATAGTGCGTCGCTTCGCCGCCGCCGGTCGAATGGCCAACGTGGATGGCGTTGCGCAGATCGAGATGCACGACGACCGCGGCGGCGTCCGCGGCGTAGTGGTCCATGTCGTGCCCATCGCTGATCTGGCTCGACCGGCCATGGCCGCGGCGGTCATGCGCAATGACGCGATACCCCTTCTCCACGAAGTAGAGCATCTGGGTGTCCCAGTCGTCGGCGCTGAGCGGCCAGCCATGATGGAAGACGATGGGCTGCGCGTTCTTGGGTCCCCAGTCCTTGTAATAGATCGTCGCGCCGTCGTTGGTCGTGATCGTATTCGTCATCACCCGCCTCCTTCGTGTGGCATGCCTGGACCGGCATCACGAGGCTGCTACGCGGTTCGCGTAGAGCGTTCACCTCTTCCCGTAGTCCGTAAAGACGTAATCTCTCGTCTTCACGATCGTGTGGCACGCGACCCCGCACTTCGCGTCGTTCGCCTGGGGCGGCTGGTCAGCCTGCGTGGCGGGTGTGAACGTATCGGATGCGGCGTCATACTTGAACGCGCCATACCCCCATCCGCCGCTGTCCGCGAACCTCTTGCTATCCTTCACCATGAAGTCGACGTCATGCAGGCTTGCCGGCACCGTCGCCGTGGGGAGCGTCTCGAGCGTCTTCGGGTTCCAGTGGATCTTCGCCATCTTGGAGCCGTCGGGGAAAGGCTTGCCGTTGCTGGGCATGCCGGACTGGTAGGCATTGATCATCACGGGATTGGCAAGGATCACCGCCATCACCTTGTCGTTGTGACTGATGGAGACGGTCTGCCAGGCTTCGTATCCTCTGAACTCGGAGAACGCGAGCCCGTTCGGCACCCGCACGTTGTACTTGGCCTGGCCGGTGTCCTGTGCGGTGACGGCCCTCCCACCCAAGACGGACAGCACCCCGAGCGAGACCGTAACGATCGCGACCGCCGGCATTCGTTTGCTCTTCATCTCCACTCTCCTTGGCTTCGTTGAGTCGTCTCAGGCGTTGACGTTCTCGATCGACGGGATCAGCTCTTTCGTCGAGAGAATCGCCCGGGCATAGTTCGGGGCGTTCAGGTCGAGGGTGGCTTTCATTTCGTCCCAGCTGTAGCCGCCGATGGCATCCCTGACCAGCGTGACTTCGTACCGAGTCAATGCAGGTGTCGTGCGCAGACCGATGACGATTGTTCCCGCCGCGCGATCGTTTCAGCCGCCGGGTGCGCGGCGGCCGGGCGCACAACGAGCTCCGACGGACGGTGAGGGTGGTGCCTGACCCGCGATAGGACGAACTCGCCGTCGTCCCAAAGCTCGTCTAGCTCGCGTTCCGGCACCTCTGTCGTCAAGGCCGGCACCATAGGTGCGCTGCTCCGGCTGTTCGGACATCGCGCGAACGCGTGGTTCGAGCGCCTCGCGATCGTGAACGACACGACTCCCCTGGCAAGACGACGCCTTCCAGGGAGCACGCGGGTGCATTGGGACATCGAGAGCGAGGGAGGTCGTCGATGTGACCGGGTCGCCTATGCGACTGCGTCTCAGCGCGCACCACGTGGTACTCGCCTCCGTCGGTGGGCCGCGGCGGCCGCGCTCCGCGTCCGAGCGCGGTCGTTCTGAGGCCTGACCCCGCAACAGACTGGAGGCGAGCCTACATGAATCGCTGCGAGTTCGCTACCTCGGCCCGGCGGCTGCTGGCCACGGTGGGCAGCGTAGGTTCGTAAACGTTGGCACGCAGCGATCGCGACCTCAGCCCCGTGCCTGAACGGTCTCGGCCGCGCTGACTACCCAGCGAACTTCTCGACGTGAAAATCGCTCAGGTCGATGGAAATCAGGAGCAGGTCGCGGATGGCTTTCGACCCAGGGCCCCGCGGAAAAGCTCGGCGTTTGGACGGAAACCGAAATCCGTCGGCCTCGACTATGTCGTGCACATATTGGGCGATCGGAGTCCCACCGCCGATCTCCAGCCGATAGTCATGACGCCGCAAGAGGTGGTCCGGCCCGAAATAGAATTCCTGTTCGGCGCTGTGGCTGGCGATGCTCGGAGGAAACCGAACACGCAGTCCGCGCCAAATCTCGGAGCCCTCCTTCCAGGGCTCGATTTCCGTCACGTGGAAACCTGGCATTGCCATGAAGAACGGCGTCGTCAGGTAAGTCCATCGCGCATAGCCATTGAAATACGCCACCTGCATGATGTCCCAAGCCGTCGTTAGCGTGTGCCCGACGAATGATTCCCTGGGATTGCTTCGCTCCTCGACGGTCTCGGCGTTCTTGCTTCTATCACGACCCTGTCGGGAGTGAACCTCATGCGCCAGTCAGGCCGGCGATAACCGTCGATGCGCAGACTCTGCTCGCGGGTTGTCGCGACGGCTTCCGTTGGTAAGCCTGGTGGCGGCGCTCACGCGAGCGGCGCGCATCCCGGCGTGAGTGTGCCATGAGCCTCGCCGACTTCCCCGAGCGCGTGCACCTTGGATGAGGTCCGTGAGCTGCTGGCCCGCAGCGCCGGGAGCGTTCGCGCCGCCTCCGGCATCTGAGCGATGAGCGAACCACTGTGGATTCAGTGTCCTGCTTGCGGCGCGAGGAACCGTGTCGCGCGTGAGGAGCTCGCGCGCGGCCGCCAGCCCGTCTGCGGGCGGTGCAAGGCGCCGCTGCCGATCGACACGAAGCCGGTCGAGGTGACCGACGCGACGTTCTCGAGTGTAGTGGAGCAGTCGCCGGTGCCGGTGGTGCTCGATCTGTGGGCGCCGTGGTGTGGCCCCTGTCGCACGATCGCGCCGATCCTCGATGAGCTCGCGACCCAGATGGCCGGCCGTGTGCGATTCGCCAAGCTCAACGTCGACGACAATCAGGCGACGGCGTCGCGTTTCCAGGTGCGGAGCATCCCGACGCTGCTGGTCCTCAAGGGCGGTCGAGAGGTGGATCGCATCGTCGGTGTGCAGCCCAGAGCCGAGTTGATCGGGCGCCTCAAGCGATCCGCCGCCTGACCGACGGACGACGGGGCACCACTTCCGGACCGTCGGGCACCCCCCGGCTCAGAGCACGTCCGCCCTGCGAAGGGGATGGGGCACGGGGCGGATGAGCCGCTGGACCATGGAGCACCACTTCGAGACGGATGGACACCGGGACGGGTGGATGCTGCGTAGCGACAGTCGTCGTCGGAAAAGGCGGATAGGGGAGTGAAGTATGGACAAGCTGAAGGGACTGAAGGTGGCGATCCTGGCCACGGACGGCTTCGAGCAGGTGGAGCTGACCCGACCCCAGAAGGCGCTCGACGTGGCGGGCGCGGAAACGCAGATCGTGTCGCCGAAGACGGATCGCGTCCGTGGCTGGAATTTCACCGAATGGGGCGAGGAGTTTCCCGTCGATGTCCCGCTCGCGCGGACCAGCGCTCAGGAGTTCGACGCGCTCCTGCTCCCGGGCGGCGTGATGAACCCGGACACCCTCCGGATGCAGCGCAACGCCGTGGCGTTCGTCAAAGCGTTCTTCGATCTCAACAAGCCGGTCGCGGTGATCTGCCATGGGCCGTGGACCGTCATCGAGGCCGGCGCGGCGAGCGGGCGCCGAATCGCCTCGTGGCCATCGCTCAAGACCGACCTCCGGAACGCCGGCGCGGAGTGGGTCGACGAGGAAGTCCTGGTCGACGGAAACCTCGTGTCCAGCCGCAAGCCCGACGATATTCCGGCCTTCAACCGAGAAATGATCGAGCTTTTCGCTCGGGCACGCGCGCGCGCGGCGGCGTGACTACAGCGGCGAGCCTCCGCGCGCGCGAAGAGCACGTCGATTCGCTCCGCGGGCAGCCGGTCCGGCAGCGCGTCGAAGAGATTGCTCACGGTGTCAGCGCCTCGATGAGCGCGCGATGCTGCGGAAACTGGGCGAGGAGCGTGCGGCGCTCGCCGAGCTCGAAGTCCCCGAACTCGAATCCGGGCGCGACGGTTCCACCGGTGAGCGCCCAGGCGCCGCCCGGCGCGAGCTGTGCGCCATACCACGCGCCCGCCGGCACGACTGCCTGCGGCAGGGCGTTCCGATCGTCTGCCCGACCGAGCCGATGCACCGTGAGCGCGCCATCGGGCGCGATGACCGAGAGCAGCAGCGGATCGCCGGCGTAAAAGTGCCAGACCTCATCCGACTTGATGCGATGCAGCCGCGACACCACGTCGCCGGCCAGCAAGAAGTAGATCGCGGTCGACAGCGTGCGCGGACCGCCGAAGCGCGCGGGCAGATCGGCCGACGATTCCGCCGACCGGTACGTCTCGCGGTACCAGCCGCCCTCGGGGTGCGGCACCAGGCCCAGCCGTGCGATCCAGTCGGCTACCGTGCGGGGCGCGTCCACGTTACTGCTGTTGCTGCTGCTGGCTCTGCTCGTCGGCGGGCGCGCTCATCACGACCTCGGAGCGCCGCTGCGGCGCCGCGGCAAAGGTCTGCACCTCGATCGGCCGCACGTCCTCGGTGAGGCGCGGGATCGCCTTGGCCGTGGTCGGCTGCGTATGAACCTCGGCGCGGAGCGTTTCGCGCGCGACGCCCCGATAGATGCCCTTGTTCGGCGGGACGTCGTCGTAATGGCGGCCGTGGCCGACGACGACGTAGCGCTCGTCGAGCGCGCGGTTGTGCGTGGGATCGAACGGCACCCAGCCGACGGACGGCGCGTACACCTCCACCCAGGCGTGGCTCTGGGACGGCTCGCGCTTCTTCTTCTCGACGTGCAGGTAGCCGCTCACGTAGCGGCACGGAATTCCGGACAGACGCAGTAGCCCGAGCATCAGATGCGCAAAGTCCTGGCACACGCCCGCGCCGATCTTGAGGAAGTCCTCGGTGGTGGAGTCGTATTTCGTGACGTCCTTCTGGTACTCGAACCGGTCGCCGATGGCGGCGCCGAGGGCGAGCACGTGCTCGCCAAGCGAGGTCGACCGCGACGGCGCCATCGCACGATGCGCCGCGCGCAGCGCGGGGGTGAGCCCCACCGGGCCCGCCAGCTCGAGGAAGTCGAGCACGGGGTAGGGCAGATCGGTGATGGGCAACTTGTCCGTGAGCGACGCGAGCCCCGGGGCGGCTGCCAGCGTCTCGACCACCGACTGCGCCGCGACGGCGATACGGTCGTGGAACTTCGTGATGGTGAAGTGATGGGTGACGTTGTCGTTCCAGTCCGCGTAGCGGAACACCCGCGTGGGCGGGCCCACCGCGAGCCCGAAGGACAGCACGGTTTGCTGCGGCGTGGTCTTGGGCTGGACGCGGAGCTCGAGAAACGACTCGCTGATGTAGCCGTCGTACTCGAAGGCGAACTTGTGCTCGACGGAGAGCAGCATATCAGGTCACGAAGTACTGCGCGGTGAGCGCCTCGTGGGCGCGGGTGAGCGCGTCAACGACGCCGTCGAGAAACGCCGGTGATTCGGCGCGCCGGATCGTTCGCGCGTCGGCGTAGCAGAGGTCGGCGTACAGCTTGCCGATGTGCCGCGCCGCCGCCGTGAGGTCGGGGCCACCGGCGATGCGCTCCAGGCACTCCTTGATCGTGGCCGTTCCCGCGCGCAGCGAGCGCGGCGACTGCGCGTCGAAGAACAGGAAGGTGACCACGAGCGCGGGCTCCAGGCGGGCACCGTGTGCCTTGCGATAATTCTCCAGCGAGGACAGGCTGCGCAGCAGGCTCCGCCACTGGGAGTAATAGAGCGGCAGATCGGTGCGCGGCTCGCTCGCGAGCAGCGCGGGCAGCCGCGCGCGGAGGATCAGCGCTGCGCGGTAGATGCGCTCCACCGACTCGCCGAGCTTGAGGAAGTGCCAGCTCTCGTCGCGCGTGAACGTGGAGTCGATGGCCCCGATGACGCTGAAGAGGCTCTTGTGTGTCGAGGCCAGCGTGTCGCGCAGCCCGGGCAGATCGGTGAGCCCCTTGCGCGCGTAGCCCTCCACCGCGTGGAACGCCTCGTTGATGGACATAAACGCCTCGACCGTCAGCGCCTCCCGGACCGCGCGGGCGTTCTCGCGCGCCTTGCGCAGCGAATAGTGGACCGAGTAGCCGTTCTGCGCGTCGAGGAAGAAGGAGGTCAGGTACGGGAGCGACACGGGAGCGAACGCCGACACCGGCCGCGTGAGCTGCGCGGTGGGCAGGATGGCGAGCACGTCCTTCCAGGCGGTCTGTGCGACGCTCTCCTCGAGGCCCTGCGTCTCCGTCGAGAAGTCCTCGGTGACGAGCAGCAGGCGCGTGATGTTCTCGGCCCGCTCGACGTAGCGCCCCATCCAGTAGATCGCGTCCGCGACGCGGGAGAGCATCAGCCGCTCCGCCGCGCGGCGAGCACCCAGGTGTCCTTGCTGCCCCCGCCTTGCGACGAGTTGACCACGTACGAGCCGGCGCGCAGCGCCACGCGCGTGAGCCCGCCCGGCAGCACGCGGATCTTGTCGCCGTAGAGGATGAAGGGGCGGAGATCGATCCGCCGCGGCTCGAAGCGGCCGCCCGTGTAGGTGGGATGGCTCGACAGCTCGATCAGCGGCTGCGCGATGTAGTTGGCCGGGTTCTTCTTCATCTGGCCGACGTACGCGTCCACCTCCTTGCGCGAGGCGAACGGCCCCATGAGCATGCCGTAGCCGCCGGAGTCGCCCGTCGTCTTCACGACGAGCTCGGCGGCGTGCTCGCGGATGTACGCGAAGTCGTCCTTGCGGAAGCCGACGAAGGTCGACACCTGGCCGAGCAGCGGCTCCTGGTCCAGGTAGTACTTGATCAGGGCCGGCATGAAGGCATAGACGGACTTGTCGTCGGCCACGCCCGCCCCCGGCGCGTTCGCGATGGCGACGTTGCCCTGCCGATACGCGTTCAGCAGGCCCGGCACGCCGAGCAGGCTGTCCTTTCTGAACGTCAGCGGGTCCAGGAATTCCTCGTCCACGCGCCGGTAGATGACGTCCACGCGCTGGCGGCCGGCCGTCGTGCGCATGAACACGTGGTTGTCCTCGACGACGAGGTCGCGGCCCTCGACCAGCGTGGCGCCCATCTCCCGAGCCAGGAAGGAATGCTCGAAGAAGGCGGAGTTATAGATGCCGGGCGAGAGCACCACCGCCACCGGGCTGTCGGTGCCCCGCGGGGCGGCGTGCAGCAGCGTGTCGAGCAGGAGCTGGGGATAGTCCTTGATCGGCCGCACCGGGTAGAAGCCGAAGAACTCCGGGAACACGCGGTTCAGCAGATTTCGGTTCTCGAGCACGTACGACACGCCGCTCGGACAGCGGCAGTTGTCCTCGAGGACGAGGAAATCGCCCTTGTCGTTGCGGATGATGTCGGTGCCGACCACGTGCGTGTAGATCTGGCGGGGCGGCAGCACGTTGAGCAGCTCGCGTTTGTACTCCTTGCGGGAGAGCAAGAGCTCGGGCGGCAGCACGCCGTCCTTGACGCACTTCTGGCCCTGGTAGACGTCGGCGATGAAGAGATTGAGCGCGGTGACTCGCTGCACGAGCCCGGCCTCGAGCCGTTCCCACTCGCGCGCGGTGAGGATGCGCGGCACAAAATCGAAGGGGAAGATCCGCTCGATGCCGTCCTTCTCACCGTAGACGGTGAACGTGATGCCCTGATCCACCAAGGCGAGCCGCTGCAGCCGCTCGCGCCGGTCGATGTCGTCCTGGGTGAACGACTCGAGCGTCGTCACCAGCGCGCGATAGTGCGTGCGCGGCGTGCCGGTTCGATCGAACGCCTCGTCGAACCCATGGCTGTCGGGGACCCATTTCACGGCCGACAGCATAGCATTCGCGTTTCAAACCTTGTTACGGCGCGCGCTCGTCTTTGTACGCGAGGATCCGCCAGCCATCGACCTTTTCCTCATATACCCAACCGTCACGATGAAAAGGTGGTCGCGCCAGCATCGGCGCCAAGCAGGCACATCACCGCCGTGTAGCATTGTGGATATCCAGCCCCCACAACCATGAACGACCAAGGGTTGGCGGACGCTGAAGCCGCTAACCCCTTTCGTTTACCTGCCCAGCGATCATGGCCGTTCCCGGCGTGGCTGATCAGGGTTACCAATCGGTTCCCTCAGGCTCGGCTGGCGGTCTGCGTGCTCAGAAAACCATCACCGAACGTCCTGGCCGGCGAGGATTGCGCCCGCCGTTGTCAGTGTGTCGTTTCTAACCAGAAAATGCTGGGTCAGGGCGTTGACATCACGTAGGCGCCTTTGGAGTGGCGACGAGGCATAGACGGAACTACCACCGCCGGCGCGATAAGCACTGGTCACCACCTCGGTAGCGCGGTTCGTCGTCCATACCGCCGCCGCCCGGATACGCGCGCGGTCCTCGAGAGAGAGAGACGTTCCCCGCGCCGCTGTTGCCCACACCGATTCGGCGCTCTCGTACAGCAATGCGCGAGCCGCCCGGAGCGCTGTATCGGCATTGGCCAGTTCGAACTCGAAGTGGCCGTTTCGGGCGAGGGTGCTCTCAGCGAGGAGAGGTGTCTTCTTCGTTGCGAGCTGGATGATGTCGTCCAATGAGCCCTGCCCGATGCCCACGGCGATCGACGCGATGCTGAGTGAAAGCAGGGCCGGCGCTGGGATGCGAGCGATGACAGCGTCGATGCATGGTTCGTCGACGAGCGGAACGAGCGTCCGGTCAGACGGCACGAGAACGTTCTCGACGCGGAAGTGCTGGCTTCCGGTCCCCGACAAACCGGAGACGTTCCAGGCATCCTCGATGGAGACCTGGTCGGATGAAAACACCGCCGTTCGCAGGCGCGGGACGCTTGGTTTTTCCGCCCAAAGGCCGGTCGCGCACGGACCGCGATGGCCAAGTCGCTTGCCGTAGACTTCGGCAGCCATGGCAATAGGCGCCTCCACCGACCTTTACGGTTGGCGCACGTGGCGCCAAGACCCCGGTGATCTGACTTGTCGTGCCTGCCGGAATCGCGGTATTCGCCATGGTCCTCTCGCCGCAACAACTCCTCCTCCTCGAGCAATCTCGTCAACCGAGAGCGATGGTGTCAGCGATGCGTGCCGAGTGATTGACTGAGGAAAGAGAGTAATAGTGGACGAAGTCCTGCAGAGCCAGGTGCCGGTCGAAGCGATTGAGCCGCTGATCGAAGAATTGGCGGACTACCACATGCGGCTCTGCAGTATTTCACGCTTATCCATGTTCGCGACAGTACTCGACCGAATATGAGACCGATGAAAGCGGTCCGGCCGATCGGAGACCGACCGCTAAACCACATCGGATTCGGTGCCGAACTCGGGAGATGTCTTGCGTCGTCGTGCGAGCGCCCGAACAGTGGTGCACAGCACGTCGAGCTCGATAGGCTTTCTGAAGTACGCACTGAAGCCAGCGTCCTCGAGCGTCGCTCGCTCGAGCTCCAGGGCGGTGACCGCCATCGTCGGAACGCCGTCGAGATGGTCCAGCTCGCGCGCCTGGTGCACGAACCAGATACCGTCGTGCTCGGGCATGTTGATGTCGGTCACGATGACGTGCGGCTTCATAGTTGCGAGGACCGCGAGCGCTGAGGCGGCGTCGGCGGCAGGGACGACGTCCGCTCCCTGGTACTCCATGAACGACTGCATGACCTTCCTTGCGTCCGCATCGTCCTCGACGAGCAGGACACGAATACCGTGCAGCGCCTGGGGCATGTCCCGCGAGATCGGAAACGTAGCGGTCCGCGGCTGACCACCTCCGTCGTTCGGATAGCAGAAGAAGTGCATGACTTCGGCGCCGACGGGAGTCGCGCACTCTCCCGCGCGAATGATGTCTCCACAGACGCTGCAGCTTCGGTGACCGCCCGCATGGCTCTTCTCCATGGTGGAGGGCGAACAGCCATAGCCACTAGAGTCTCGACGCCTGAACGCGTCAAACCGGAAGGCAACAGCGGAGGTGCACTGAGCCTACGCTCGTTTGACCGACGCCGTACCGGGTCGAAGTTATTCCTGAGTGAGGCTTCAGCGTCGCCCGGCAGGCCCTACCGCCTATTGCCCGGCTTGATTCTCAACTGCAAGTCGCTACTCCGCGGGCGTCGATCGGGAACTGCTGCGCCAGGAGTCGACTTTCAGACCGCCAAGGGCTTCTCGAAGAATCGACAAGCGGCCTCCCAGCGGCGGAAGCTGCGCGCAGTACCGCGTTGTCTTTGGCGATGAGCCGTCGAATGTGCGCATCGAATTCCTGCACCACGGTAGGCGGGGACCCCGGCCTTGAGCGCCTGCGCGTAGAGGGTAGACGACCGCGCGGAACGTCGCGTGGCGCCGTCGGGGCGTCAGTGGTACAGTTGCTCTTGCCTACCAACGAGCACTGGGTCAGACGCAAACGGGCGTTGTGCTCTCGTGGCATTTGGCTTGTCGCTTCCTTCCGGCCAGTCCCGAAAAAGCTCAAAAGGTGATCCAAGAAGGAAACCTGCCTGCCGTCGCGCCGACGGGTACGTGGGGCGGTGACGGCGTGGGCGCGCCCTGTTCGGTCGGCGCGTTGCCCGTGACCAGCAGGAGAAAGAGTTCGAGATCCAGTTCGAGCGGGACGGTGGCGGTGGACTCGACAAGTTCCAAGTCCATATTCGCTGCTTCACGGCGTGCGAGTTCGAGCGGAAGAGATTCGCGAAGTAAGCGAGACGACGCGTCAGCATGGCGATCACCATCTTGCTGGCCGAGGAGGTGTCCAGATGCTGTCTGTTCGCGACCGAGTTATTGAAGAGATGCGGAAGCGTACCGGCCCGATCTGTGTCTCATGCCTAAGCGAGGCGGTGAGCACTGAATTCCTTGCTGTGTTCGAGGCCAGCCAGGGGGCCGCGTGTTCATTGGTATTCGAGCGCGGGCATGGTATCTGCCCGGCCTGCCGTGGCCAACAGCAGTTGCTATTCCATCCCCTTATCACGCGGTAACTGTCTCCCGATATTGTCGGGAGGCGATTCGTCGTGTGCCGCACGGTGGGCCGCGCGATAAGGGATGTCTGACTGGGTGCCGCCGTGCTAGAGTGGCGTCGCCGCACCCAGGCCTTCATGTCTGACGCAGCTGGCGTCGAGACCCCGGTGACCGAGCATTGACGCGTGATCGTGACACCGGGGGAACCACCATGCGGATTCCTGACGAGACCGACTTCTGGAGCGAGCTCGACGAGGACATCCTTCGCTGTCTGGCGGAACGACACGGCCGGATGACGCCCACCGAACTGGGCGCACGACTCGGCATGTCCGAGTCGGCGGTGTCCTCTGTGATCGCGATGCTTGCCGAAACAGGGAAGGTTCGGATCACATCGGTCGAGCGCGTCATGTAATTCGATGCTTGCGTCGCCGGCGGCGGCACGGCAAACGTGACGTAGAGGCGCGGCTTGGTGTATCGGTCATATCCCCGGCAGGAGCAGGCTGGTCCACCGAGTCTCCGCGGCACATCTTCGATCGCGTAGCCGATCGGCAAATACCTGCCGAAGACACTCACAAGCTGAAATTCTGGCGCGACTCTGCGGCGGAACCGCGGCCTTGGTACGAGACTTCGGATCGTTCAAGATTTGTAGCGCAGATCAGTTTCCGAACCGGCCACAGGGAGGTCACTGTAGCGGCAGGCCAAGCGCGTGCCGGTCATCACCGGCACGGCCTCGGCTCCCCGACCTCGGTGAGTTAGCGGTGACTTGATCATCCTCGGCCGCGCAGCCCGCGGCGCGGGGACGTTTACCTCGGTATGCCGTTGGCGTGCCCCGGCCTTCACTTCAGCCGCATCGACACCCTCCGATAGCGCGAAGCTGCGCCGGTATGAGCCGTAGGCGACTTCGTGGACGAAGTCGTTGCCGGTAGTGTCCTGATGGGCCTTGAGCTCGACTCTGATGTGAGGATTGTCTCCGTTCACGATACTTCTACGTCATTGGATCCATACTCGGCAGGGCGAGCTGGATGACGTAGGTGCCGTTCTCATCCCGTTCTCCTCTTCAATGTGGTTCGTTTGCCGCCGGAATGGCCGGTTCCGGAAGGTCGGTGATGAGCACCTCGGTCGTGAGCAATAACGACGCGATCGACGCGGCATTCTGCAGCGCGACGCGCTCCACCTTGGTGGGGTCGATGATGCCGGCCTTGATCATGTCGACATACTCGTTGGTCTCGGCGTCGAAGCCGCGCGTGACCGGAACCATGGTCCTGACCTTCTCGACGACCACGGAGCCCTCGAGCCCGGCGTTCTCCGCGATCTGCCGGATCGGTTCCTCGAGCGCGCGCCGCACGATGCTGACGCCGGTGCCCTCGTCGCCCGACAGCTTGAGGCCGTCGAGGGCCTCCGCCGCGCGCAGCAGCGCCACACCGCCACCGGCCACGATCCCTTCCTCGACGGCGGCCCGCGTGGCGTTGAGCGCGTCTTCGACCCGCGCCTTCTTCTCCTTCATCTCCGTCTCGGTAGCCGCCCCGACCTCGATGAGGGCGACGCCGCCCGCCAGCTTCGCGAGCCGCTCCTGGAGCTTTTCGCGGTCGTAGTCCGAGGTCGTCTCGTCGATCTGCACCCGGATCTGCTTGATCCGCCCCTCGACCTCCTTGGTCTTGCCGGCGCCATCGATGATCGTGGTGTTGTCTTTGTCCACGATGACCTTCTTGGCGCGGCCGAGGTCTTCGAGCTTGAGGTTCTCGAGCTTGATCCCGAGGTCTTCCGTGATCGCCTTGCCGCCGGTCAGGGTCGCGATGTCCTCGAGGGTGGCCTTGCGCCGGTCACCGAAGCCCGGGGCCTTGACGGCGCAGCAGGCGAGCGTTCCCCGCAGCTTGTTCACCACAAGCGTTGCCAGCGCCTCGCCCTCCAGATCCTCGGCTATGATGAGGAGCGGTTTTCCCGCCCGTGCCACCTGCTCCAGCAGCGGAAGCATGTCCTTCATCACGCTGAGCTTCTTCTCGTGGATCAGGACGAGGGCGTCCTCGAGTACGGATTCCATGCGGGCGGGGCCGGTGACGAAGTAGGGCGAGAGGTACCCGCGGTCGAACTTCATTCCCTCGACCACCTCCAGGGTGGTCTCCATGGCCTTGGCTTCTTCGACGGTGATGACGCCGTCCTTGCCGACTTTCTCCATGGCCTCGGCGATCAGATTGCCGATCGTCTTGTCGTTGTTCGAGGCGATCGTCGCGACCTGCGCGATTTCCTGCTTGTCCTTGGTGGGCTTGGACATGTGCTTCAGCTCCTCGACCACCGTATCGACCGCCTGCTCGATCCCCCGCTTCAGGCTCATCGGGTTCGCGCCACCCGTCACGTTCTTGAGGCCGCCACGGAAGATGGCCTGGGCGAGCACCGTGGCGGTGGTCGTCCCGTCCCCCGCGACGTCCGACGTCTTGGCGGCGACTTCCTTCAGCATCTGCGCGCCCATGTTCTGGGCGGGGTCTTTGAGCTCGACTTCCTTGGCAACGGTGACGCCGTCCTTGGTCATGGTCGGACTGCCGTACCTCTTCGCGATGACGACGTTCCGACCCTTCGGCCCGAGCGTCACCTTCACGGCGCGCGACATGATGTTGACGCCCCGCAGGAGCGCGGCGCGGGCTTCCGCCTTGAATAGAAGCTGCTTGGGCATGGAATACCTTCCTTCCGGATGCAGGATCGTTGACTGACGCTGCGCGAGCTTTCTATGCGCCGAGGATGCCGAGGACGTCCTCCTCCTTCATGATGAGGTAGTCCTGACCGTTCAGCTGGATTTCGCTGCCGGTGTACTTGCCGAAGAGGATGCGGTCGCCTTTCTTCACCGTCAGCGGGCGGTTCTTGCCCTCCTCGGTGACGATGCCAGCGCCGACGGCAATGACCTTGCCCTCTTGCGGCTTCTCCTTGGCGGTGTCGGGAATGAAGATGCTGCCCCGCTTGTCATCGCCCTCCACGAGGCGCTCGACGAGAACACGGTCGTGGAGCGGACGTAGCGTTGTCTGGATTGCCTGTGCCATCGGATGCCCCTCTCTTCGCGACAACTGTACCACTAAAATAGTACAGTATGACAATTATCTTCAGGTGTACTATCCGAATCGTACAGTGATGAAGATTCCGCTGAACCTGCACGTCGACACCCGCAGTCCCATCCCGATCCGTCGCCAGCTGACGGAGCAGCTCAAGCACGCCATCGAGAGTGGCGGTCTTCCGCAGAACCAGGCGCTGCCGAGCATCCGGGAGCTGGCCGGCTTCCTCGGGATCAACGCCAACACGATGGCGCGTGTCATCGAAGATCTCAAGCGGAGCGGGTACGTGGAGGCGCGGCGGGGCAGCGGTGTGTTCGTCGCCTCGACCCCACCGATCCGTCCTTCAACACGGCTCCGTGATGGATTTCTGCGAGACGTCGTGATGCGGGCGGCCGCCCTCGGGATGACCGCCGACGAGCTGGCCGTACGCGTTCTGAGCCTCGGAGGCGTTTCGCCCCCAGCCATCGACGGGGCCGTGGAGGTCCTTCTCGTCGAATGTAGCCCGGCGGAGCTCGACTTCTTCGCCGGCGAGCTCGAGGCCCACCTTCCGGTCCGCGTCGACAAGGTGCTGCTTGGCGAACTGGCTATGGTCACGCGGCGCGCGGCGCAAGCCGGACGCTGGCGGGCCGCGGTCACGAGCTTCTGTCATCTTCCGGAGGTCGAGCGCGTGCTGAGGGGCAGGGGTGTCCCGGTAATCGCGCTTCTCGCGGAGGCTCACCTCGAGACCCTCCACCGCCTCGCTCAGCTTCCGGCGGGGACGAGGGTGGGCGTGGCGTCCGACGCCGTGGAGACCGCGCACAACCTGGAGCATTCGATCGCGAACGCCGCCCTGCCGAACATCGTGCTCGCCGGAGCTTGCCCCGCGGCGGAGACGGCTTTGCGGCGCCTGGCGCGACGGGTCGATGTCATCGTGTGCTCAAGCACGGCGGCCGAGCGGGTGCGACAGATCGCTGACGGCGCCATACAGGTGATGATCGACGACCGGGCGCTGGACCAGCGCGCGATCGAGATGCTTGCGATGCTCTTAGTCCGACAGAACGGCGGTGGCGGGGCAATCAAGCCCCCAACCGCCGGAAGCCGACCACGCACGCGCCGGTCCGACCAGCGTCAATCATCGCCGAGGGCGAGGCGCCCAGCGGCGCGAAAGAAATGATCGTCACGGAACGAGTGAAGGAGAAGCATCATGGTTGAACACATCGCGCAAATGGGTCCCATGCTGATCCTGGCCGGCCTCGCGGCCGGGTGGATGGCCGAGGCGGTCTCGCGAGCTCGGGGCTACGGTCTGATTCCTGACATGGTTCTCGGTCTTGTCGGCAGTGTCGCCGGCGGCGCGATCGTCTGGTTTGTCATTTCCAGTGACGCCGGGATGGTGACGATGTTCCTGATCGGGTGCGCAGCCGCGGCCCTCATGATCATCGCTCAGCGAAGCTTCTGGCGCTCCGCGCGGCTTGGAACGTGAGCCAGTATGCAGCCTATGAATGCAGTCGACGACCTTCGCGGGCAGGGCAAGATGACGTGGATCAAAGCGGAGCGCGGCTGGGTCGCGGCTCCAGAGGAGCTCGTCAGTGCACTTTCGACCGACGGCTTCGAGGAATGCAAGCGGGAGATGACGACGAGCCGGCGTGGTAGCCGGCCGGCGGGGGGGCTGTGGCAAGGAATCAACATGCGAACGGGAGCGGTGGCATCGGCGATCTGGGTGAATCGGCGGCTATCGCCGCAGGCGATAGTGTTCATCACAGTCGATGGCGAGTTGCTCCAGGGCGACCTCTCGGATTCCGAGCCAAATCCGTATCGCGATGAGGGCGGCGAAGGATAGATGCCGGGCCTGATCTGGCTGCCGGCCGCAGTGATCCTGCTTGCGATGGGCCACATCGTCAGGTGTGGAGGGCATGAATGGCCACGGACGTCGAGATCCAGAAGTTCGTGCAAAGTCGCCACGGTTTCATCCCGAAAACGAGGTGGATTGCTCATGTCAAGGAGGTTCACAACATACCGACGCTGCGCGAGGCAAAACGGACCCGTCGGGTTCGTGCTATCGAGCCATGCCCAGCCGAAAAGCGTGAGGTGATCGAAGAGGCGCTTCGGCATTTCGGCATGATTTGAGGTTGATCGCACGCCCCGACCGTCTCGGTGTGACGAAGGTCCAATAGCGGCGGCCTGCTGCGCGGAATACGATTTGGGGCGGCGGTGGACGTCTCACCGCATGAGGTGACCATGAAAAGCTTGTTCCCTTACATCTCCTCCTTCCGGCAGAGAGCGACGGCGCTCTTCCGTCGTACCGACGCCCTCAAAGCGGCCTCTGATGAACGACGGGAGCGCTGGACCGAAGTCATTGCAGAACACCAGAAGCCGCTAGAACGGCAGAAGGACTCCGAGAAGACGAGTCTGCCGCAGGCGTAGGAAGGCTCGTTGACACACGGTGACACTCTTCTCCGATCGGTCGCGCCCCCGCCGCCCCGTCGCTTCGGCGGCAACGATTGGCGGCGCGACCATTCGCGAGAATTTTGAGCCTTCGATGGGGGCGGGAAAGACGTTGCCGCCAGCGAGCGTCGCCGGCGCGGTTCCGATACTTCATTTGATTCCTGGCGCCAACGGCGGCCGTGGCTCGCGCTCCGACTCAGCAGGAGTCCGTCCCGCCGCTGATCGGCCCAAAGCAGAGATGGTTCACGCGATCGCCCCGATGGCAGCCCCAGCCCGCTCTCGTCCGTCGCTGGGTACGCTTGCCGGCGTTGCCGCCGGTGGGCTGATCGCCGGTTCGCTGTTCGGAGCCTTCGGCTTCGACCAAGGAACCAGACTTGGCTTCCTCGATTTGCTGCTCGGCGGCAGCGTCGTGCTGCTGATCTTCGTTCGCCGTTTCCAAGCCGCGCACGCGCGGGCGCTGCCGACGCCCCTGAGTGTTTCGACCAGCGCCGATGTGCCGGCCGATCGAGCGACGGCCGAGGAGTATCCCAGCGGTGAGCCCGGCCTGGCTCACGGAATCCGGGACATCCGCCGGACGGACTCCAGGTTCGATCCCACCCGATTCGCGGGCTACACGGGTATGGTCTTCCGCGACGCACAGGCCGCGTGGACCGCTCAGGACATGCATGCCGTCCGTGATCGAGTCACGCCGGAGAGTATGTCGAGCTGCAAGCGCAGTGCTCGCGCTTGCGGAAGATCGGACAGGCGGATCACGTCGAGCGGATCGAGATCACCGCGGAGATCACGGAGGCGTGGCAGGAGAGTGGCCGCGACTACGCGACGGCGTACATCGATGGTTCGATCGTCGATTACACGGTGGACGAGGTGACGCACGGCCTCATCCATGGGTCGCGAACGGTCCCGAGGGACATCGAAGAGTTCTGGACATTTACGCGTCCTGCTGGCCTGAACTTCTGGATGCTGTCAGCCATACGGACGGCATGACGCGTGCGATATCTGCGCGAGCCGCATGAGCCGCATGTGGATGCCTTCTACGCGATCGTGCGGATCATTGCGCGGTTCTGGATCTGGTTCTTCTTCGAGCGGGTGGAGGTCCGGCATCTGGAGCGCGTACCGTTGACGGGTCCGCTCCTGCTCTGCATCAATCACCCGAATAACCTGATCGATTCGCTGCTCGTGGGGGCCGTCGTCCGACGCAAGGTGCACTACCTTGCCACCGCCGCGCTCTTCCGGAACCGTCTCAGCGCGCGGCTTCTCGTGGCGTTGGGCGTGATTCCCGTGTACCGAACAGCGGATGACCCGGACAGAACCGACCGCGCGGTGGAGTTGTTCGCGGCGTGTCACCAGGCGTTTGACCGCGAGAGGCTCGTCGCAATCTATCCCGAAGGCGCGACGCGGGCCGAGGCGCACCTACAGCGGATCAAGACGGGCGCGGCGCGGATCGCGCTCGGCTATGAAGCGCACGCTCCCGGGAAGCTCGCGGTCGTGCCGGTGGGGCTAAGTTTCGACGTGCGCCGGCGGTTCCGCGGGCGGGTCGTCGTCTCTTTCAGCACCCCGATCGCCCTGTCGCCATACTCGGCCGTCTACTGTGACGAGCCGGGGAAGGCCGTCCAGGCGCTCACGACGACGCTCCAACAGGCGATGGAGCGTGAGATCCTCCATGTCGACCGCATTGATGCGGCGCCGCTCGCTCGGGCGGTGCAGGCAGTGTATCGCGGCGAGCTGGAGCATGCGCTCTGGGACGAGCGCGGTCGCGCCGGTCTACAAACGTCCGCCTTGGCGACTTCACGGGGGGTCGCGGACGCGGTCGAGCACCTCCGCGAACAGGCTCCCGAGCGCGTCGAGCGCCTCTGGCAACGCATTCTCGGCTACCACGCCGGGCTTGCCGCTTACCAGCTGTGTGACGATCGGTTTGGCACCCGTCGCGACCGGCCGCCGCAGCGGCAGCCCGTTGCACGATCATGGCAGACGATCGTCGGACTCCCCCTGTTCGCGTACGGCGCCGCCGTTAACTTCGTTCCTTACTACTTGCCCGGATGGCTCGCACGGCGAATGGCGCGGAAGCAGACCGACTACGCGACGATCCGGCTTCTCGCGAGTGTGGTCGCGTTCCCGCTGTTCTGGTCGCTCCAAACGGCACTGGTCGGCTGGGCGGCCGGTCTAGAGTGGGCGCTCGCCTTTTTTCTCTCCCTTCCGTTCGGAGGTCTGATCGCGTATCGGTATGTCTCGGGAACGGGACGCTTGCGTCACCAGCTCAGGTTTGGCGCGCTTGTCCTAACGCGCGCCCAGATAGCGAGGCGCCTGCTCGCTGAGCGGCGCGATATCGTCACCGACCTGGACGATGCCAAGCGCGATTACCTCTTGGCCTCGAAGGGCTCAGCGTCAGAACGTCAGCGTCTAAAGGTGGGAGGGAATCGATCCGGGGGCGGCGGAGTGCGTTGTGAGGCTCTCCGAGCAAGGCAAAACGCGATTTCCCCAGCGGCAACACACACACTTAAGTCGACGTCGCAGCCTAACGAAGGCAGCATTACGTAACTCGAAGTGCCACGATGTCCTCGGTTGTGCTGGCGCCTCCGCGGCTGGCTTGACAGAAGGAGGCGTCATCATTGATGCGCTATCTTTTTCGCGGAGGTCAGGACCTCGAGGCTGAGCTAGTCCTCTCCACGGCTGAAGGTCTTGCCGAGAAGTGTGCGCATGACCCCGTGCTTGTTCCGAAGCCGAGCCGTTCTCTCGGAATGGTGATCATCCGCGGTGTGCTGCGAGTTTGGCGGGCGGTGTAAACGGAAAGTTCGCGGGCTCCCGAGGCGTTGAAGGGCACAGGCGTCAGGCCCACCTGACCTGCAGAGCGTGAATGACGTTCCGCCTCAGTAGAGCATATTGGACGTTGGTCCACTATCCGAGCCCGGACGGCGAGTCCATGATCTTGTCACCGTCCCGATGTTTGCCCGAAAGGGCAAACTACGATGCGGCGTCTCCGAGCGATCTTCCGCGGTTCGAGGACGTTTCACCAGGCGGATGCTTCTAAAGGAGGCGCTACCATGGCGCAGAAACTGTTCGTGGGCGGTCTTGCCTTCAGCACCACCGAGGAAGGTCTGCACGCGTTCTTCGCGGGGGTCGGCGACGTGATCTCGGCCGCAATCGTGACGGACCGGGACACTGGACACTCGCGAGGCTTCGGCTTCGTCGAGATGACGAGCATCGAGAATGCCCAGCGCGCTGTTGCCGATCTGAACGGCCGCGAGCTCGATGGTCGTTCCCTTAAAGTCGAGCTCGCCAAGCCCAAGGTCCGCAGCGATGCGAACTAGCGGCATCCGCGCGTCCTCGCGCTAAGCGGCGACGTGAAAAGGCAGTCGGAGGATCGAGAGGAGACGGTCATGTCCGCGTTCGTAGTCGAGCGCGAAGTGAAGGGCGTTTCGGTGGCGGCAAGTGCCAGATCGCAATGGCAGATGAGTGCCGACTCGAAATGGGCAGCGACGGCCGTATGGATTCAGGGGGGATGGCCGATTCGCCGTCCTTCGGCCATGTAGCGAGCAACTCACAGTGACCCTCTGCGGGTCGCTCGTCGACGCCGCGCGAGCTAAGAAGGAGACGTGCTGTAGCCGTTGTTCGAAATCGCGGCACATGATCACTGACCTCGGCGATGCGGCGACCGACGCGGAGGTGCTCGCGGACTACCGCGAGGATGGCGGCGAGAGTTGATTCGAGGTTTCGACTGGACACACTACGGTGAGGTGCAGCCACATGACCACTGAGTACCCGCAAGTGACCGACACGCCGGGCTGGAACGAAGCCATGCAGGCCGATGTGATCAAGCGGACGACAGGCCCGCAGACGACCAATGGCCGACGCTGGGAGGTACAGCTCAGCGGGTCCCCGCCCGTCGAGTGGATGGAGCTCTTCAAGGTTTCGGGCGAGTCCTCCGCGAAAGCGGCCCCGCAGCGTGTGGAATTCGATCGGACCTCCGCCTACTTCAAGAGTGACGAGGACCAGGTAGAGCACTGGGTCGCATCGATCGACAAGTGGATAGCGTCGACGAACACGCGATATCTGATGACTCTCGACCAGAGCCGCCGGGAGCGCCTCGACCGCGTCGACGCCGAGACGCGGGAAAAGGAACGGATCCAGCGGTTGAACGAGCGGTTCAAAAACCTGTAGGGGTGACCTAGGTCCAATGGCAGCGCGCCTGGCGCGCGCCCACAGTAATGGGCAGGACACCCGCTGCGTGGAGAGCACACGATGAGCGTTGAACGATGTCTGAGTTGCGCGCTAGTGTTGCCCGACGGCGTCACGCGGTATTGCGACGAGAGGTGCCGCGAGAAGGGCGATCGAACGAAGCGCGCGCCGGGCCGGACGGCTGCTCGTCGTCGGCGGCGCCGCGGTGGCCGCAAGCTGTAGCGCCGGCGCCGCCGCCGATCTCCACTATTGGGCTTTGGTCCACTGGGCGTCGTGATGTCACCGCGATATGTTCGTCGCATGCAAGGCGACGTCCTCGCGCTGGGTCCCGTTCCGACACCGGAAGTCCCGGACGGTGTGCGGCGATCGGAGCAGAAGTTCAACGTCTATCTGGAGGTTGTCCGGCGCTCCGACGATGAGAACGGCGCCGCGCGTGCCTATGACGCCCGCGGGGATCGTGGCGCGCCAGCCCGCTGGGACTCATGAAGACCATCCCGACGCGGGCGTGGTCGATCGGCGACGTCTCTGCGGAACGCGTCACCCCGTTTCTCCGCGCTGTCTACGCGTGGATGTTCGTCGGTCTCGCCATCACGGCTGCCATCGCAGCAGCAATCGCGAGCACGCCCGTCCTCGTACAGACGGTGGTGTCGAATCGTTGGCTCTTCGTGGGCGCGCTCGTGGCGGAGCTCGGTATGGTGTTCTATCTGTCGGCGCGCGTCCAGAAGCTGACGCCGAATGCAGCCACGATCCTGTTTCTGCTCTACGCCGCCTTGAACGGGGTCACGCTGTCCGTCCTCACGCTGGCTTACAGCGGCAGCGCCATTGCGACGACCTTCGCCGTCACGGCGGGGATGTTTGGGGCACTGGCGGTCTTCGGCACGCGGACGAAGCGAAGTCTGGCGAGCGCCGGGCAGTTTTTCTACATGGGTCTGATCGGCCTCGTGCTCGCCTCGCTTCTCGGTCTCTTCTGGCACAACGACGCCCTCGACTTCCTCATCTCGGTGGTTGGCGTCATTGTCTTCACGGGACTGACGGCGTGGGATGCGCAGCGATTGAAGCAGATGGCGGCGGGACCGCAGGCGGTGAGCGGATCATATGCCATCATGGGCGCGCTGTCCCTCTATCTGAACTTCATCAACCTGTTTCTCATCCTGCTCCGCTTCCAGGGAGGCCGCCGGACCTGATTCCGGCGCTGAGCGCGCCGTTCGACGCGCTCTGAGCAAGAAGGAGAACGTCGATGCCGACAATGCCGCTATGGATCAAGCCGGTTCTGTGGGGTGCGGTCGCGGGAAGCGTGGTGACCATGATCATCGGGTTCAGTTACGGCGGGTGGACGACCAGCAGCACCTCCGCACGGCTCGCGAAGGCGCAGGCTGACACCGCAGTGACGATGGCGCTGGTGCCGATCTGCGTCGCACAGTCCAAGGCCGATGGTGCCGCGGTGAAGAAGATGGTGGAGCTCAAGGCGCTCGCCTCGTCGTACGACCAGCGCGATTTCGTGACGAAGACGGGCTGGGCCACAGTGGCTGGCAGCGACGCCCCGAATGGTGACGTCGCTGAAGCGTGCGCGGCCGCGCTGCTGAAGACCGCGTCGAATTGACCATGCATTTCGCTCTCCGCCGTGACGGCACAGCGTCGCGGTGGGTTGCGTTCAGGCTCGCTCGCTGCCCGCAATGACGAAGCCGCAATGATCTGGTCCGTCCAGTTCTACAACGAACGACGCGGATTGCTGGCGCGCTACCGCGTCGAGGCGGCATTGCCTTCGGCCGCCGTCGTCCTCGCCCGGCGCGCGCTCTTTGCGGCGTATCCACGTGCGACGGCGCCGCGACCGCTCGCGAGCCTCTACCAGCGAGCCCGAGCGGATCGTGACGATGGTGGGTGGGTGCTCTACCGGATCGGGACTGTCGATGAGTCGGCTCCGCCCCTGAGCGGCCGAGGCGTCCAGGCGGCAGACGCGTAGTCGCGCACGGCGTGATGACGAGTCTAACGTTCGCAGAAAGGCGCCATGCTGCTCCGTCGTGAATCGGCCGAGATTGACCCCCCGATCCGTGCCGAGCTCTTTGGTATGGAGCGCCTGGAGCAGCACGCCGAGAGCCTCGCCGCCGCGCAGCGCGTCTCGAGTTCCGGGCGAGGGCGGCGATTGTTGCCGCGCGTGGAGGACAACGGACATGTCCTCCGCGAGTCGTACCAGGTGATTGCGACCGCGATCCGTGAGGAGCGGGCCATCACACCGGCGGCGGAATGGCTCGTCGACAACTTTCACATCGTCGACGAGCAGCTTCGCGAGATCCGGGACGACCTGCCCCCCGGATTCTATCGGGAGCTGCCCAAGCTGTCGGAGGGGCCGCTGGCCGGCTACCCGCGCGTCTACGGAATCGCCTGGGCTTTCGTGGCCCATACCGACAGCCGGTTCGATCCCGAGGCGCTGCGCCGGTTTCTGCATGCCTATCAGCGCGTGGACCCGCTCACCGTGGGCGAGCTGTGGGCGGTGGCCATCACCCTCCGCATCGTGCTCGTCGAGAATCTCCGCCGCCTGGCAGAGAGCATCGTGCGCGCTCGTGCTGCGCGCCAGGAGGCCGATGCCCTCGCCGATGACGTGCTCGGCGTCGACGCGGCGATGGCGCCCGCGGCCAATGGCCTGGCGCGCTTCGAGAGCGCTCCGCTCGTGACCGCGTTCGCCGTGCAGCTCGTGCAACGCCTGCGCGAGCAGGATCGTGCGGCGACGCCCGCGCTGCTCTGGCTCGACCGGCGTCTGCACGCGCAGGGCACCACGTCTGACGACATCGTTCGCCTCGAGCACCAGCGGCAGGCCGCGATGAACGTGACCGTTCGCAACGTCATCTTGAGCATGACGCTGATATCGGCGCTCGACTGGACGGAATTCTTCGAGACGGTCAGCCCCGTCGACGAGGTGTTGCAGGCGGCTCCCGGGTACGGCGCGATGGACTTTCCGACCCGGGATGCGTATCGGCACGCGGTCGAGCAGCTCGCGCGCGGCTCGGGCCGTCCCGAGGTCGACGTCGCCCGCGAGGCACTCGTCCAGGCCGGCCGTGCCGACGCGGGCGACGAGCGCCGGCGCGATCCAGGGTTCCATCTCATCGGCAGTGGCCGGCGCGACTTCGAGCGGGTCCTCGGCTATCGGCCGACGGTGAGGCAGCGGGTGCTTCGCGCCTACAGCTCAGCCGCCGCCCCGGGGTACTTCGGAACGCTCGGCATGCTGAGCGGCGTCGTGCTGTTGGTTCCTCTGGTCGGGGGCGGCGCCTCCGGTATCGAGCCGGTGAGCCTGGTGTTGCTCGCTCTGGTGGCACTCATTCCGGCCTCGGACCTGGCCATCGCCGTCCTCAATCGAACGGTGAGCGCCGTCGTGTCGCCGGGAGTCCTGCCCCGCCTCGAGCTACGCGACGGGGTTCCGGCTGAGCTGCGCTGCTTAGTGGTCGTGCCGTTGCTGTTGACGGACACCACTGAAGTCGAGAGGCACGTGGAGCGGCTCGAGGTGCACTATCTCGCCAATCCCGACGGTCACGTCCACTTTGCCGTGCTCTCGGACTGGACCGACGCCGCCGCCGAGCGCAAGGCGGAGGACGACGAGACGCTTGCAGCGGCGCGCGCCGGTATCGCGCGCCTGAACCGGCGTCACGGAGCCGCGCCCGACGGCGGCGAGCGATTCCTGCTTTTCCACCGGCGCCGGCGCTGGAACAGTCGTGAGCGCCTGTGGATGGGCTGGGAGCGGAAGCGGGGCAAGCTGAACGAGCTCAATCGCCTGCTGCGCGAGGTTCCGGGCACGAGTTTCCTCCCGACCGGATCGACCGCGCCGGCCGGTGTCCGCTATGTCATCACGCTCGACGCGGATACGCGGCTGCCCAGGGGAGCGGTCGATCGCCTGGTCGGCACGATGGCACACCCGCTCAATCGGGCGCGGCTCGATTCCGCGAGCCGACGGGTCGTCGACGGATACGCGGTGCTGCAGCCGCGCGTGACCGCGCCGCTGCCCGCCTTGCGCCGTTCGTTCTTCCAGTGGCTTTCGTCGGGACCGGCCGGCATCGATCCGTACGCATCGGCGGTCTCCGACGTGTACCAGGATCTCTGGGGCGAGGGTTCGTACACCGGCAAAGGAATCTATGAGGTGGACGCCTTCGAGGCAGCGCTGGCGGGCCGCGTGCCGGAAAACGCGCTGCTGAGTCACGACCTCTTCGAAGGGGTGTTCGCGCGCGCGGGCCTCGTGACCGACGTCGAGTTGTTCGAGAGCGCGCCGTCGCACTATGGCGTCGCCGCGGCGCGCCAGCACCGATGGGCGCGCGGCGACTGGCAGCTGCTGCCCTATCTCGTTCGTAGCCGCGTGCCGATCATCGGGCGCTGGAAGATGCTCGACAACCTGCGCCGGACCCTGTCGGCGCCAGCGGCCCTTCTCACGCTCCTCTTGGCGTGGGTGGTGCCGGGTATGTCCCCGGCGGTGTGGAGCGCGTTCATCCTCGGGACCATCGCCGGACCAGCCATCTTGCCGGTGCTCGGCGGCGTCATTCCGCGCAAACGCGGTATCTCCAAGCGCAGCCACATTCGAGCGGTCGGCCGCGACGTCGGCCTGGCGGCGGCGCGCATCGGCGTGACGGCCACCATGCTGGCGCACCAGGCGTGGCTCATGAGCGACGCGATCGTACGGACCCTCGTCCGCGTGTATGTCACTCGCCGACATCTGCTCGAGTGGGTGACGGCAGCGCAGGCGAAGGCCGGCCTGCACCTCGATCTCGGCGGCTTCTGTCGCCGCATGGCCGGCGGCGTGCTCCTCGCCGGCGCCAGCGCGGTCGTTGTGATGTGGCTGCGGCCGATGGCCTGGCCGGCGGCGGTGCCGTGGCTCATCGTGTGGATCGCTTCGCCCGCCGTCGCGCGCTGGATCAGCCTGCCCCGGAGCGCGAGCGGCGCCCGGCCACTGTCGCCCGCGGATGCTCGTGCCTTGCGATTGATCGCGCGGCGGACCTGGCGGTTCTTCACGGCCTTCGTGGGCCCGGACGATCATGCCTTGCCGCCCGACAATTTCCAGGAGACCCCGACCCCTGTGCTGGCCCACCGCACGTCGCCGACGAACATCGGTTTGTACTTGCTGTCCACGCTCGCGGCGCGCGACTTCGGCTGGATCGGCACGCTCGAGGCCGTGGAGCGGCTCGAGGCCACGTTCGAGACGCTGAGCGCGCTCGAGCGATTCCGCGGCCACTTCTACAACTGGTACGACACGCGGAGCTGTCTTCCGCTCGAGCCTCGATACGTGTCGTCCGTCGACAGCGGGAACCTCGCCGGCCATCTGATCGCCGTCGCGCAGGCCTGCGAGGAGATCATCGACCGTCCGTCGTCGACGCGGGCGGCCCTGGCCGGGATCGGCGACGCGGTGGCGCTGCTGCGTGTGGCAGCCGGCGACGGCGCGGGTGACACGAGCCTGAGCGATTCGTTGGAGGCGCTCCTCGCGGCATTGCCCGTGCCCGAGGACGACTTGCCGGACTGGGCCACTGCCCGCGCGCGGGCGGCCGAGATGATGCCGTCGGCGCCGGCGGACGGGCTCGTCTGGGCGGAAGCGCTCTGCGCGACCGTCGACAGCCACGCGCGCGACGTCGACACGCCGGATTCGCTCGTACGGCGTCTCACGATACTGGCGCGAAGCGCACGAGCCATGGTATCGGCCATGGACTTCGGATTTCTCTTCGATCCGATGCGGAAGCTGTTCGCGATCGGCTATCGGATCGCCGACGGCGCCCTCGACCCGGGCCGCTACGACCTCCTGGCCTCGGAAGCCCGCCTGGCGAGCTTCGTGGCGATCGGGAAGGGCGATGTCCCCGTCGCACACTGGTTCCGGCTGGGCCGCGCGCTGACACCGGTGGAACAGGACTCGGTCCTCGTCTCCTGGTCCGGATCGATGTTCGAGTACCTCATGCCGGAGCTGGTGATGCGCACGCCGGCGGGAAGCTTGCTCGAGCAGACGTCGCAGCTCGTCGTGCGCCGGCAGATCGCCTATGGCGAAGAGCGCGGCGTGCCGTGGGGCGTCTCGGAGTCGGCGTTCAACGTCCGCGATGTGGAGATGACCTACCAGTATTCGAACTTCGGCGTGCCCGGTCTCGGGCTGCGACGGGGACTCAGCGAAGACGTGGTGGTGGCGCCCTACGCGACGGCCCTGGCGGCGATGATCGCGCCCACGGCGGCAGTCCGTAACTTCGAGCGGCTCACCGCCGCCGGCGCGGCGGGCGCGTTCGGCTTCTACGAGGCGCTCGACTACACCGCGCCGCGCTTGCCGCAGTCGGCGCGCGTCGCCGTGGTGCGCGCGTACATGGCGCACCACCAGGGCATGACGGTGGTGGCGCTCGCGAATGTCCTTCACGACGGCGTGATGCGCGCCCGCTTTCATGCCGAGCCGAGCGTCCGCGCGACCGAGCTGCTTCTGCAAGAACGGACGCCGCGCGACGTGGCCGTGGCCAGACCCCGCGAGGAAGAGGTGCACGCTGTCGGTGACGTGCGCGAGTTCGTTCCGGCGGTCGAACGGCACTTCACCTCGCCACATGGCGTTTTGCCGAGGACGCAGCTGCTGTCCAACGGCCGGTACGCGGTCATGTTGACGACGGCCGGCTCGGGCTACAGCCGCTGGCGGGACCTCGCGGTCACGCGATGGCGGGAGGACGTCACCCGCGACGCATGGGGAACCTACGTCTTCCTGCGCGACATCGACAGCGGTGAGACGTGGTCGGCCGGTCACCAGCCGCGCGGCGTGGGGGCGGAGAGCTACGACGTCACCTTCTCGGAGGACCGGGCCGAGATCATCCGGCGGGACGGGGGAATCAGCACGACGCTGCAGGTCATCGTATCGCCCGAGGACGATGCCGAGATGCGTCGGGTCTCCCTGACGAATCTCGGGGCGAAGAGCCACGATATCGAGCTGACCTCATATGCCGAGGTCGTGCTCGCGCCGCCGCTGGCGGACGCCGCCCATCCCGCGTTCTCCAACCTGAGCGTGCAGACGGAATGCGTGCCCGCGCTCGACACGCTGCTCGCCACACGGCGCCCGCGTTCCGGCAGCGAATCTCCGGTGTGGCTCGCCCACGTGATGGCCGTTGAGGGCGAGACCCTCGGGCCTCTGGAATGGGAGACCGACCGCGCCCGCTTCCTGGGCCGCGGACGCGACATCCGAACCGCCGCCGCCGCGGTGGATGGTCGGCCGCTGTCCAACGCGATCGGCGCGGTGCTCGATCCGATCGTGAGCCTCCGGCGGCGGGTGAGGCTCCGACCGGGGGCGACGGTGCGCGCGACCTTCTCGACGATGGTGGCGCCCTCGCGCGCGGCGGCTGTCGAGCTGGCGGAGAAGTATCGTGATGTGGCGACGTTCGATCGCGCGGCGACGCTGGCATGGACGCAGGCGCAAGTCCAGCTCCACCACCTGGGGATCGGACCCGACGAGGCCCACCTCTTTCAGACTCTCGCCGGTCGCATCCTCTACTCTGATCGCGCCTTACGGGCCCCCGCGGGTGTGCTCGCCCGGAACCGTGCGGGTCCCGACGGCCTGTGGGCCCACGGAATTTCCGGCGACGTGCCGATCGTGCTCCTGCAAGTCGACGAGGCTGAGGATGTCAGCATCGTCCGGCAGCTCCTGCGGGCGCACGAGTACTGGCGGATAAAGGGGCTGGCGGTCGACGTGGTCATCGTCAACGAGCGCGCGCCATCCTATCTTCAAGGTTTGCATGCACTGCTGGAGGCCGTGGTGCGCACGAGTCATTCTGGCGGCCGTCACGAAGGACACGGACCGCACGGCAACGTGTACATCCTACGAACGGATCGCCTGACGCAGGCGCAGCGCGAGGTGGTGCAGACGGCGGCGCGGGTTGTGTTGTCGAGCCACCGGGGGACGCTGGCCGAGCAGGTTGCGCGTGCGCAGCGATCCGAGTTGGCTCCGGCCGCTCCATCGTGGCGGCCGGGGCCGAAGCCTCCGCTGGAGACGCCGATCGCTCGGCCGGCGCTGGAGTTCTTTAACGGGCTCGGCGGCTTCGATCGCGACGGACGCGAGTACGTAACCGTCTTGTCTGACGGCCACTCGACGCCGGCGCCGTGGATCAATGTGATCGCGAATCCCGGGTTCGGCTTTCAGGTCTCGGAGTCCGGCTCCGGGTACACATGGTCGCTCAACAGCCGTGAGAATCAGCTCACCGCATGGTCGAACGATCCGGTCAGCGATCCGCCGAGCGAGACGATCTACGTCCGCGACGAGGAAACGGGAGAGCTGTGGACGCCGACGCCGCTTCCGATCCGGGAGCGCTCGCCTTACGTGATCAGACACGGACGCGGCTACACCTTCTTCGAGCATGCCTCGCACGGTATCTCGCTCGAGCTGATGCAGTGTGTGCCACTCGAGGATCCCGTGAAAATCTCCCGGCTCACCCTCACGAATGTCTCGGACAAGGGCCGACGGATCTCGGTCACCGCCTACGTCGAATGGCTTCTCGGCGCATCGCGCAGTGTCGCCGCGCCGTTCGTCGTCACAGAGGTCGACGAAGAGACCGGCGCGATATTCGCCCGGAATGCCTGGCGCCGGGACTTCGGCGCCCGTGTCGCGTTTGCCGACCTGGGCGGGGTGCAGACGGCGCTGACGGCGGACCGGGTCGAGTTCCTCGGACGGAACGGTGCCGCAGATCGTCCCGCGGCTCTCGAGCGCCGGGAGCGTCTGTCCGGACGCGTCGGCGCCGGCCTCGACCCATGCGCCGCGCTCCACACGACGCTCGACCTCCGTGCCGGTGGACGAGCGGAGGTCGTTTTCCTGATCGGCGAGACGACGAGCAGCGCGGCGGCCAGGGAGCTGATCGTTCGCTATCGCACCTGTGACGTGGCCGACATCCTGAAAACCGTCGATGAGCACTGGGCCGATGTGCTCGGCACGCTTCAAGTCTCCACGCCGGATCGGGCCATGGATCTCTTGCTGAACGGGTGGCTGCTCTACCAGACGCTGGCGTGTCGATTGTGGGCGCGCGCGGCGTTCTACCAGGCCGGCGGCGCCTATGGGTTTCGCGACCAGCTTCAAGACGTCATGGCCCTTGCCATCTCCCGGCCGCTCGTCGCCAGGGAGCACTTGCTTCGGGCTGCCGCGCGGCAGTTCCCCGAGGGCGACGTCCAGCACTGGTGGCACCCACCGAGCGGGCGCGGCGTTCGAACCCGGATCTCCGATGACCGTCTGTGGCTGCCGTACGTCGTCGCCCAGTATCGTCATGTCACCGGCGATGACGACGTCTTGGAGGAGATAATTCCCTTCCTCGACGGACCGAAACTTGTCGCCGGACAGTCCGAGTCGTACTTCGAGCCGGCCGTGGCGGACGCGCACGCGTCCCTGTTCGACCACTGCGCGCGCGCCCTTGACCACAGCCTGACGGTCGGCGCGCACGGGCTGCCGTTGATCGGCACCGGCGACTGGAACGACGGGATGAACGAGGTGGGCGCCGGCGGGAAGGGCGAGAGCGTCTGGCTGGGGTGGTTCCTACATGCCGTACTTTCCACATGGGCGCCGCTCGCCGACGCCCGCGGGGAGAGTCAGCGCGCCGCGCGCTG
>DASTCJ010000137.1:0-47347 GCA_035605575.1 Candidatus Methylomirabilota bacterium | reverse complement strand
GGCGCGGGCGCTGCCGCCGGCCGGTCGCGCGCGCGGCGCAGCGGTGTACGATACCGGCCGGAGGCGGTCCCATGTCCATCAAGGGTAAGGCGTATGTCGCGGGGGTGTTCGAGCATCCGACGCGGAAGGCGGATGACAAGTCGGTGGCGCAGCTCCATGCGGAGAGCGCGCGAGGCGCGCTCGCTGACGCAGGTCTGACATTCGCGGACGTCGACGGATATTTTTGCGCGGGCGATGCGCCGGGGCTGGGCGGGTTGTCGATGGCGGATTACATGGGGCTGAAGCTGCGGCACATCGACACCACGGAGACGGGTGGGTCGTCGTACGTGGTGCATGTCGGTCATGCCGCGGAGGCGATCGCGGCGGGAAAGTGCAACGTCGCGCTGATCACGCTGGCGGGGCGGCCGCGGGCGGAGGGCATGGCCACGGGGACGGCGCCGCGGAATTATGGGGCGGCGGCGCCGGATGTGGCGTTCGAGTTTCCGTTCGGACCGACCGTCGTCAATCAGTATGCGATGGCCGCGATGCGGCACATGCATCAGTACGGGACGACGAGCGCCCAGCTGGCGTGGATCAAGGTGGCGGCGTCGCAGCATGCGCAGCACAATCCCCACGCGCTGCTGCGCGAGGTCGTGACCGTCGAAGAGGTCGTCGACTCGCCGATGGTGGCTGATCCGCTGCACCGGCTGGACTGCTGTGTCATCACCGACGGCGGCGGCGCCATCGTCGTCGCGCGACCCGAGATCGCGAAGACGCTCGGGCGGCCGCCCGTGCGCGTGCTCGGCGCGGGCGAGGCGGTCAAGCATCAGGCGGGCGGCAAGATCGACCTGACCTATACGGGCGCGGTGTGGTCGGCGCCGGCCGCCTTCGCGGAGGCGGGCGTGCGGCCGACGGACGTGAAGTACGTGTCGATCTACGATAGCTTCACCATCACCGTCCTCATCACCCTCGAAGACCTCGGCTTCTGCGACAAGGGCGAGGGCGGCAAGTTCGTCGCCGACGGCAATCTGATCTCCGGCGTCGGCCGGCTGCCGTTCAACACCGACGGCGGTGGCCTCTGCAACAACCACCCCGCCAACCGCGGCGGCCTCACCAAGGTCGTGGAGGCGGTGCGCCAGTTGCGCGGCGAAGCCCATCCGAGCGTGCAGGTGAAGAGCTGCGACGTCGCGCTCGCCCACGGCACGGGCGGCTCGCTGGCGACACGTCACGCCAGCGCCACGCTCATCATGGAGCGCGCGTCGTGAGTGCGGCCGCGCGAGCGATCCCGGCACCGCCGGTGAGCCCGGAGACGAAGCCGTTCTGGGAGGCGGCCGCCTCCGGCACGCTGCTCATCAAGCGGTGTGACGCCTGCGGCCAGCGTCATTATTATCCCCGCCCGATCTGCCCGTTCTGTGGGAGCGACCGCACGGCGTGGGAGTCCGCGTCCGGCCGGGCCACGATTTACTCGTACAGCGTCTTCCGGCGGGCGCCGGTACCGTACGCGATCGCCTACGTGACGCTCGAGGAGGGGCCGACGATGCTCACGAACATCGTCGACGGCGACCTCGACGCGATCCGCATCGGCCAGCGCGTGCGCGTCCGGTTCGTGCCGACCGACGGCGGACCGCCGGTGCCCATGTTCGCCCCGGCGTAGGCCTCGCGTTTGCACTGACGTTTCGGTTGCCCGCGAGGAGGTGTCGCATGGCACGGCAGACGTCACGTAAGTCCGGACTGCAATCCGCCGCCCGCAAACGGGCCAACACACGGCATGCCACCGGCGGCGCGCCGGCCACGCGCAAGGTCGCCGGCGCGTTCGGCCGCGAGCGCGGGACGACGGCGATGCGCGGGCGGGCGACGCCGACGATGGCGAGCGTGAATCCCGCCACCGGCGAGACGATGGCGATGCTCCCGACGTTGACCGAGCACCAGCTCGAGCAGCGGCTGGCCCGGGCGGTGGAGGCCTTCGCCGCCTATCGACGTACGTCGCTCGCCGACCGCGCGCGGTGGATGCGACGGGCCGCGGAGATTCTCGAAGGCAAGCAGGATCAGTACGCGCGGCTCATGACGCTGGAGATGGGCAAGCCCGTTGGCGCCGCCGTGGAGGAGGTCCTCAAGTGCGCGCGCGGGTGCCGATACTACGCCGAGCACGGCGCCGCGATGCTCGCGGACGAGCCGGCCCACACGCCGCCCGCGCGAAGCTTCGTTCGCTTCCAGCCCCTCGGTGTGGTGCTCGGCGTGATGCCGTGGAACTTTCCGTTCTGGCAAGTCTTCCGCTTCGCGACGCCCGCGCTGATGGCCGGCAACGTCGCGCTGCTCAAGCACGCGTCGAACGTTCCGCAGTGCGCGCTCGCCATCGAGGAGGTGTTCGGCGCCGCCGGCTTCGCCCCCGGCGTCTTCCAGACGCTCCTGATCCCGTCCACGCGCGTGAATCGGCTGCTCGACGACCACCGTGTGGCGGCCGCGAGCGTCACCGGCAGCGAGGCGGCCGGCAGCTCGGTCGCCGGCCGCGCCGGCGCGCGGATCAAGCCGACGGTGCTCGAGCTCGGTGGTAGCGACCCCTTCGTCGTCATGCCGAGCGCGAGCATCGAGGAAGCCGCGCGCACGGCGGTGACCGCGCGCAACGTCAACAACGGCCAGTCGTGCATCGCGGCCAAGCGGTTCATCGTCCACGCGGACGTCTACGACGACTTTGCGCGCCGGTTCGTCGACGGCATGGAGGGCTTGCGCGTCGGCGACCCCCTCGAGGCTGCCACGCAGCTCGGGCCGCTCGCGTCGATGGCCCAGCGCGACATCCTGGCCGCGCAGGTCGACAAGTCCGTCGCGCTCGGCGCGCGGGTCCTCACCGGTGGCCACGCGGTCGACGGTGCGGGCGCGTACTACGCGCCGACGGTGCTCGCCGATGTGCCGCCCGCGAGCCCCGCGTATCGGGAGGAGATGTTCGGCCCCGTGGCCACGCTCTTCCGCGTGCCCGATCTGGAGGCGGCCATCCGTCTCGCGAACGACACGACGTTCGGTCTCGGCGCGAGCGTGTGGACGAACGACCTCACCGAGCGCGAGCGCTTCATCGACGAGATCGAGAGCGGCATGGTGTTCTTCAACGCCATCGTGGCGTCCGATCCGCGGCTGCCGTTCGGTGGCATCAAGAAGTCCGGCTACGGGCGCGAGCTCGGCGTGTACGGGCTGCGCGCGTTCGTCAACGTGAAGACCGTGTCCATCCGCGAGGGCGGAGACGAGGAGGGACCCCGGCGCGCGACAGAGTGAGCGCGATGGCGTACACTCCGCCTGTGGGCAATCACTCCGCGTCCGGATTCGATCTCGGCCCGCTGTCCGACGCGCAGCGCGAGCGTCTGGCCAAGGATCTCTCAGCCGAGGAGCGGCGTGTCCTGCTCGATCACGGCACGGAGCCGCCGTTCTGCGGCGGCCTGCTCGACAACAAGCAGGGCGGCACCTACGTCTGCCGGCTGTGCGAGCTCCCGCTGTTTCGCTCGACGACGAAGTTCGAGTCGGGCACGGGCTGGCCGAGCTTCTTCGAGCCGTACGATCGCGAGCATCTGACCGCGCTGCGCGATCGCAGCTACGGGATGGAGCGCGTGGAGATCCGCTGTCGGCGCTGTGACGGCCATCTCGGCCACGTCTTCCCGGATGGTCCGCCGCCGACGGGCCACCGCTACTGTCTCAACTCGGCCTCGCTCAGCTTCGTCGCGGACGGCGCCGCGCTCGCGCGCGAGGCGCCGGTGTCGCGCTAGCTCGTCGATGACGGTGCAGGTCCCGGACGACGCGGGACTCGCCGGCAAGGTCGCCATCGTCACCGGCGGCGGCGCCGCCGGCGACGGTATCGGCAACGGGCGTGCGGCGGCCATCCTGCTCGGGAAAGCCGGTGTCCGCGTGGTCGTCGTCGATCGCGACGGCGGCCTCGCCAAGCGGACGGTAGAGATGATCGGCGAGGCCGGGGGCCACGCCATCGCATTCGAGGCCGATGTGACGCGCGCCCCGGACTGCGCGGCGATGGTGGAGACTGCGGTCGAGCGCTTCGGGCGCCTCGACTTCCTCGACAACAACGTCGGCATCGGCAGCCGCGGGTCGGTGGTGGACATCGGCGAGGACGAATGGCGCCGCGTCATGCAGGTGAACGTGGAGACGATGTTCCTCGCCGCCAAGCACGCGATCCCCGCCATGCGCCGCGTGGGCAGGGGCGCCATCGTGAACGTCTCGTCCATCTCGGCGCTCCGCCCGCGCGGCCTCACCGCCTACACCGTTTCCAAGGGCGCGGTGATCGCCCTGACGCGCGCGATGGCCGTGGACCACGGGCGCGAGGGCATCCGCGTGAACTGTGTGGCGCCCGGCCCCGTCTACACGCCGATGGTCTATGCCGGCGGCATGACCGCGACCGCGCGCGAGCGGCGTCGCACCGCGTCGGCGCTCCAGCGCGAGGGCACGGGCTGGGACATCGGCCACGCCGTGCGCTTTCTACTTTCCGACCACGCACAGTACATCACCGGCCAGGTTCTCGTCGTCGACGGTGGCGTCACCCTCAGCGCTCCCGAGCGGGATTCGCGGTAAACGGTGTAGGCGCCACTTCCAACAGGCATACGGCGTGCAGCAATACGGCGTCATGATTGGACCACTCCGGCGCGCCGCCAGGGATCCGGCGACGAAACCCGAGACGCCGATCGATCACACGCATGAAATGCCGGCCATCGCGCGGCTCGAGAGCGCCGGCTTCACCGCGGACTTCAAGGCCGACGGCGACTTCGTGCGCGTGACCGGGACGACGCAGCGCTACGCGGCCGAGGAGGTGCGGATCCGCGACTACTACCGCTTCGAGGGCACCTCCGATCCCGACGACATGTCGGTGATCTACGCGATCGAGACGCGGGACGGCACGCGCGGCACGCTCATCGATGCGTACGGCAGCTACGCCGACCCCGCCGTCGGTGACGTGGTGGACCGCATGGACGTGGAGCCGTTCGCGGACTGATCAGCCGACTTCGGCACGTAGCCGGTCGTGGAGACCGGCGAGCGCATCGATCATCGCGTCGACCGAGCGCGCACCCGACTGGAACACGGCCGTGGCATTGAGCGCGACGCCGTCGAAACCCATCGCCTGCAGCTCGGCCACACGCGCGACCACGCGCGCGGGCTCGGCATAGAACCGCTTGCCTTCGGCGTCGCGCGGCGGCGGCGCCACCATGCTCTGCAGACCGAGCGTCGCCGGATCCCGTCCGGCTTCCTGCGCGTAGCGATGGATCGTCGCGATCGCGCGCCGGCCGTCGTCGGCGTCCGTCACGCGGCTGGCCAGCCAGCCGTCGCCGAGGCGCGCGACGCGCCGGAGCGCGGCGTCGGAGCCGCCGCCGATCCAGATCGGCAGCCGGCCTCCCTGGGGCGGCTTCGGCTCCATGCCCATCGCCGTTGCGCGGTAATGGCGGCCGGTGAGCGTGACCTGCGGCTCCGTCCAGTACGTCCGAAGGAGCGCGATGGCCTCGTCCATGCGGGCACCGCGCGTGCCGAAGTCTGCGCCGAGCGCGTCGTACTCCGACTCTTGCCAGCCGACGCCAACGCCGAGCCGGATGCGGCCGCCGGACAGCGTGTCGAGCGTGCTGACCTGCTTGGCCACGAGCGTCGGCTCTCGCTGCGGCAGCACGAGGACTTCCGTGCCGAGCGTGATCCGCGTCGTCGCAGCCGCGAGGAACCCGAGCGTGATGAGCGCTTCGAGGATCGGCATGGCCGCGTTGTACGGCCCGGGCGGGCGCCCGTCGATCGGGAAGCCCATGACCACATGGTCGAAGACGTCGATGTGGTCGTAGCCGATGCGCTCGAGCGCGGCGGCGAAGCGGCGCACGCCGTCGGGGCCTTCGCGGTAGGCAACGCTGGGGAATTCGACCGAGAGCTTCATGGCATCTCCTTCGGCGAGCGCAGGCGGCCGCCGAGCGTTCTGAGCGAGGCAACGTGGAGGGTCCACGCCAGCGGCACGAGGAATCCGGGCAGCCAGATATACGGGAGCCCGGCCACGATCCGGGTGGCGGGCTCCGTGCGAATCCGTTGAAACGGCGTCGGCGCCGACAGCACGAAGTGGAGCACCGTGCTGACGAGGATCACGATGCCCGCCACGTTCCAGACGGCGGCGGCCGCCGGCGCCCAGGCGCGTCGAGCGAGGCAGAGCCACGCCATCGGCAGCGCCGTGACTGCCACGAGGACGTCGAAGTTCCGGCCTTCGAACGTGAGCAGCGGCGAGAGGCGGCCCTGGAGAGCGAGCGCCCAGAGCGCGAGCTCGACGACGACGCGAAACGACTGCAGCCCGACGAGCGTTGCGGGCGACGTCCGCGCCAGCACCGCCGCGCCGGCACGCGACGTGACGAACGCGATGCCGACGATCGTGGGCAGCAGGCCGGCGGCGAGGAAGTAGGGCTGCACCCGGCCGTCGCGGAGGAAGACGCCGGCGCCGGCGAGAATGCCGAGCACCACGAGCCACCCGGTGAGCAGCGCGCGTCCGCGCGCGGACAGGCGCGTCATCACCGCCAGCGCGAGCGCGATCACGAGCAGAACGAAGACCGCGTCCACCAGGCCGCGCATCAGCCGTGTAGCCAGCGCCACACGCGCTCGGGCGTGATCGGCAGCGCTCGCACGGTGACGTCGAGGTGGGCGAGGGCGTCCTCGACGGCGCTCGCCACGGCAGCGGGGGCGGGGATCGAGCCGCCTTCGCCCACGCCCTTGGCGCCGAGCGGGGTGAACGGCGAGGGATGCTCCAGCCGATCGACCTCGATGTCGGGCACGTCGAGCGCCGTCGGCTTCAGATAGTCCATGAACGTCCCCGTCAGCAGCTGGCCGCTCGCGTCGTAGCGGAACTCCTCGAGCAGCGCGGCGCCGAGGCCGTGCACGGTGGAGCCGTGCACCATGCCCTCGACGATCAGCGGATTGAGCTCACGGCCGCAGTCGTGAACGACGACGTGACGAAGGAGGCGCACGGCGCCCGTGCGCGGGTCGATCTCCACCAGGCAGCAGTGCGCGGCGTTCGAGAACACGAGCTGCGATCGCACCGTGCGGTCGGCGCCGACCGGCTGCGCCAGCGGATTCTGGTGCGCGTGGCGGGCCTCGAGCCCGGGCGGCTCGCCGGGCGGCAGCCCGAGCACGTCGGCGTACGCCGTCCGCGCGAGCTCGCCGATCGCCAGGCCGCGTGCCGGCACTCCGCGCACGCGCGCCTGCCCGTCCGCGAGCTCGATGTCGTCCACGGCGCTCTCGAGCCGATGCGCGGCGATGCGCGCGAGCTTGTCGCGTACGGCGCGCGCGGCGCCCAGCACGGCCCCGACGTCGGTCACCGAGAACTTGTTCGAGTAGTTGCCCGAGAGATAGAGCCACGGCGTCGTGGACGAGTCGAATCCACGATCGACGTGGACGTCGCCGGGCGTGAGACCGAGCTCGTCGGCCACGATCTGGGCGACGACGGTTTCGTAGCCTTGACCGCAGGCGGGGTCACCGAGCGCGGCGCGCACGCGCCCATCGGGCTCGACGCGGACCATGGCCGCCTCCGCCGAGCCCGACGCCGCGCGCCGCCCGGTGATGAGCTCGTAGCTCGCGAGATTCGTCCCGGCCGGCTCGACCGAGGTGGCGATGCCGATGCCGAGCAGGCGCCCGTCGGCACGGGCGCGCGCCTGGCGCTCGCGCCAGCCGCGGTAGTCGAAGCGCTCCAGCGCGCGGCCGAGCGTGGCCGCGTAGTCGCCGCTGTCGTACCGGGCGCCGGGCGGCGTCGTGTACGGCATCTCGGCGGCGCCCACGTAGTTGCGGAGCCGCAGCTCGGCCGGATCGAGTCGCAGCCGCCGGGCCAGCAGCGCCATCGCGCGCTCGATCGCGAAGCACATGAACGGCTTGCCGATGCCGCGGTTGGCCCCGCTCGGACACTTCGTGGTGAGCACGGAGAACGCCTCGTAGGAGACGGCGCCGATGCGGTAGCCGTTGACGATGTTGCCGAGCTTGATGAGATTGTGCTGCGCCGGCGAGACGAGGTTCTTGCCCTCGTCGGCCACGTCGCGCACGCGGAGCGCCAGCACGGTGCCGTCGGCACGATAGGCGAGCTCGACGTCCATGACGCCGTTGCAGGCGTGCATGAGCGCGGCGAGGTTCTCCAGGCGGTCCTCGACGTACTTCACCGGGCGGCCGGCGCGCCGCGCGAGCAGCGCGCAGACGAGCAGGTAGGCGGGCCGGCGCTTGTTGCCGAAGGCGCCGCCGATGTCGGGCGTGAGCAGCCGCAGCCGCGACTGCGGCACGTCGAGCGATTCGGCGAGAATCGTCAGCGTCAGCCCCGGCCGCTGGTCGTTCGTCCAGAACGTGTAGGCGTCGAGGCCGGCGTCGTGCTCGGCGATGGCGCCGAACGTCTCGAGCGGCGTCGACGCGTAGCGCTGGATCTCGAAGCGCTCGCGCAGCACGCCGTCCGCCCGCGCGAACGCTCCGGCGACGTCGCCATAGGCGAGCACGTCGTGCCAGAGCACGTTGGTGCCGAGCTGTGGATAGAGCAAAACGCTGTCCGAGCGGAGCGCCGCCTCGGGATCCACGACGGCCGGCAGCGGCTCGTATTCCACGTGGATGCGCTCCAGCGCGTCCTCCGCCGTCGCGCGATCGATCGCGGCCACCGCCGCCACCGGCTCCCCCGCGTAGCGCACGCGGTCGACGGCGAGGCACCAGTCGTCCAGCGGCACCGCGGTCGGAATCAGCGGCCGGATAGGACGCGACGCGGTCTTCGCGTCCGCACCGGTCAGCACCGCGTGGACTCCGGGCACGGTGGCGGCCGCGCTCGCGTCGAGCGCGACGATGCGCGCGTGCGCGTGCGGGCTTCGCAGCATCGCGGCGTGGAGCTGTCCCGGGCGGACGAGATCGTCAAGATAGCGGCCGCGACCGGACAAGAGCCGGCCATCCTCCTTGCGCGGGAGCGGTCGACCGACCCAGCTCATGCCGCGCGAAGGCGCTGCGCGGCGAGCTCGATGGCGCGCACGATGTTCACGTACCCGGTGCACATGCATAGATTGCCGGCGATGGCCTCACGGATCTCGTCGCGAGTCGGCGCGGCGTTCTCGGCGAGCAGCTCGTGGGCGGCGGCCAGCATGCCCGGCGTGCAGAAGCCGCACTGGAGCGCGTGGCTGTCGCGAAACGCCTCCTGCAACACGCTGAGGCCGTCGGCGGGCGTGAGGCCTTCCACGGTGGTCACCTCGGCGCCGTCGAGCTGCACCGCGAGCAGCAGGCAGCTGCGCGCGGTGCGGCCGTCCACCAGCAGCGTGCAGGCACCGCACACGCCGTGCTCGCATCCGACGTGCGTCCCCGTGAGCCCGAGCTCCTCGCGCACGAAATCCGCGAGCGAGCGCCGCGGAGGGACGCTGCGCACGACGACGCGGCCGTTCACGCGGAGCTTCACCTCGACGTGGCTCATGCGAGCAGACGACCAATCGCGTCGGCCACCGCCCGCTCGGTCAGCACCTCGACGAGATGGGCGCGGTACTCCGCCGAGGCGTGCACGTCGTCCACCGGCCGGCAATCGGCGGCCGCCTGCGCGGCGGCGCGCGCGGCGAGCTCGCGCGTGGGCGCCGTCCTGCTCAGAGCGGCCTCGGCCGCGCGCAGGCGCACCGGCCGATCGCCGACGCCGAAGGCCACGAGACGCGCCCGGGCGCTCTGCCCGCGCGCGCCGTGCAGCGCGACCGCCACGCCGGCAATGGCGAAGTCTCCCGGCCGGCGCGCGATCTCGGCGAAGCCCCAGGCGGCGTCGCGCGGGTCGGGAATCTCGACCCGGCGGAGGATCTCGCCGGCGCCGAGGAGCGTGGTCAGCGCGCCGACGAAGAAATCGTCGAGGGCGACGCGCCGCTCGCCACCGCGCGCGCTGATGACCACGCCGGCCTCGAGCGCGAGCAGCGCGGCCGGCAGCTCGGCGGCGGGATCGGCGTGGGCGAGGCTGCCGCCGATGGTGCCGCGGTTCCTGATCGCCCGATGACCGACGTGCGCCGTGGCCGCGGCCACGAGCGGCAGTCGCTCCCGCACGAGGGTCGACGCGAGCAGATCCGTGTGGCGGGTCAGCGCACCGATCTCGAGGACGCCGTCCGGACGGGCGCGCACGCCGGCGAGACCGGGCACCGCGTTGATGTCCACGACACGCGTGGGGCGCACGAGGCGCATGTTCAGCAAGGGGACGAGGCTCTGGCCGCCGGCCAGGATCTTGCTGTCGGCGTCGAGCGCCGCCAGCGCGTCGTCGAGCGTGCGCGCGCGGACGTAGTCGAACGGCGCCGGTTTCACGGGACCGGATTCTACCCCGGCCGCGCTATCATCGCGGCCACGCATTCGATCAGGGGGGAAGGGACATGGCCTATCGCATCAACCACATCCATCTCAAGGCAGCGGATCCACGGAAGACGGCGGAGTGGTACACGACGGCGTTCGGCTTCAAGATCGTCAACGACGAGACGCGGGTCTTCGGCGACCGCTTCGTGCGCTGTCTGAGCGACGATGGCGCGCTCGCCGTCAACATCTCCGGCGCGCGCACGGGCGAGCAGCTACGGCCGGGCGACGCGCGCCCGCACTTTGGTCTCGAGCACTTCGGCTTCGACTCGCAGGACATCGAGCGGGACATCGATCGGCTGAAGGGGCTGGGGGCGACGCTGCTCGAGGGTCCGATCCAGATTCCGGGCGGCGCGCGCATCGCCTTCATGCAGGGGCCGGACGACACGCGGCTCGAGCTCGTGGAGCGACGAACGCCGGCAGGCGGCTGCTGCTAGCCGGCCGCCATCGCTCCGGATCGGACGAGCGATCGCGATAGATCGGGCGCGCGTTACTTCAGCCGCGGGTCGAGCGCGTCGCGCAGGCCATCGCCGAAGAGATTGAAGCCGAGCACGGTGACGAAGATGGCCAGGCCCGGGAAGAGCGACAGCCAGGCGTTGGCCTGGATGAAGGCCACGTTGGCCTTGAGGTCCCAGCCCCAGCTTGGCGTGGGCGGCTGCGTGCCGAGGCCGAGGAACGACAGCGTCGCCTCCACGATGATGGAGGTGGCGATGCCGAGCGTCGTGGTCACGATGATCGGCGCCAGGCAGTTCGGCAGAACATGCCGGAAGAGGATCCACGGCGTGCGCAGCCCGAGCGCGCGGCACGCCTCGATGTACTCCTTCTCCTTGATGGACAGCACGCTGCCGCGGACGAGCCGCGCGTAGATCGGAATGCGGACGATGGCGATGGCGCCGGTGACCTTCATGGTGCCGATGAGCCCGGCCGTCGGGGTGAACATCACCATCAGGATGATGGCCAGGAGATAGATCGGAAACGCGAGGATCAGATCCATCGTCCGCATCACGACGGTGTCGACACGGCCCCCGTGATAGCCGGCGATCATCCCCAGCGGCACGCCGACGAACAGCGCCAGCAGCACCGACGACACGCCGACGAGCAGCGAGATCCGTGTGCCGTGGATCACGCGGCTCAGCATGTCGCGTCCGAGCTGATCCGTCCCCAGCGGATGCTCCCAGCTCGGCACCGCGAACGTCTGCGTTTGATCGCTCGCGGTCGGGCTCTCGGGCGCCAGCACGTCGGCGAAGACGGCCACCAGGATCAGCACGGCCACGATAGCGACCCCGAACAGCGCCGTCGTGCTGCGCCGCAGCCGCCGCACGCCCTGCGCGAACGGAGTCTCGGACCGGGCGGCCCGCGTCGGCCAGGCGACGCCCGCGACACGGGGGAGCTCGACCTCGCGAACACTTCCACTTCCGCCGCTGATGGGCGTCGCCATGAGTCCCTCAGGCGTACCGGATCCGGGGATCCAGGAACGTGTAGGTCAGGTCCACGAGCAGGTTGATGATCACGAATGCGAAGGCGGTGATGAGCGCGAAGCCCTGCACCTGCTGGTAGTCACGCGCGATGATCGCGTCGATGCCGAAGGTGCCGAGGCCGGGCATGGCGAAGAGCGTCTCGACGACGATGGCGCCGCCGATCAGGAAGCCGACCTGCAGGCCCATCACCGTCACCGTCGGAATGAGAGCGTTCTTGAACGCGTGCTTCAGCACGACCGGCCGCTCGGCCAGCCCCTTGGCGCGGGCCGTGGTGACGTACTCACTCCTCACCACTTCCAGCATGCTCGCCCGCAACAGGCGCGTCAGGAGGGCGGCGCGGCCCACGCCCAGCGCCAGCGCCGGCATCAGGACGTGCTGCAGGTTGCCCCAGAAACTGACGCCGCAGACCATGGTCGGGCACGTCCCGGGCAGGTAGACCCAGCCCGAGCTCGGCAGCAGGCCGCCGAGGCCGAAGGAAAACAGCAGCAGCAGAAGCACGCCGATGAAGAACTCCGGAATCGACACGCCGACCATTGCGACCGAGGTCGCCGTGTAGTCAGCCCACGTGTTCTGCCGCAGCGCACCGATGATCGAGGCCGGGATGGCGATGGCGAGCGCGACGGCCATCGACAGGACGATCAGCTCGAGCGTCACCGGCAGCCGGACGAGGACATCGTTGAGCACGGGGCGCCCCGTCAGGATCGAGGCGCCCCAGTCCCCGCGCACGAGCTTGCCGAGCCAGATGAAGTACTGCACGAGCACCGGCTGGTCGAGGCCGTACGCCTCGCGGACCTTGATGGCGTCCTCCTCGGTGTACGCATCACCGAGGAGGGCCACCACCGGGTCGCCGGGGATCGACTGCATCATCACGAACACCACGAAGGTGATCATGAGGACCGTCGGCACGATCTGCAGCAGCCGGCGGAGCATCCAGACGCGCATGGGCGCGCTCTCCGCCTACTTGTCGAGCCAGACCTTGTCGTAGTGCACTTCGAACTCCGCGTTGTACGTGTAGCCCTTCATCCACGGCTGGGCCACCATGTAGAACGGCGAGCCCGAGATGTTGTTCCAGTACATGTTCTCGACGAAGAACTCCTGGATCTCCTTGGCGATCACCTTGCGCTTGGCGGCGTCCATCTCCTGCGCGTAGCGCGCGTAGAGCTCGTCGACGCGCTTGTCGTTGTGGCGCGGGTGGCTCCACGTCGACGTGCTGTTCGATAGATAGCCGTTGCTGTCCAGGGTGATCAGGGACAGGAGGTCCTCCACGTACATGTCCCACGGACCGTCCTGCAGCGTCGTGTTCATCCAGGAGACCTTGTCCACGACCCGCACGTTGGCGTTGGCGCCGATGCGTGCCATCTGCTCCTTGATCACGGTCGCGATCACGTTGAAGACCGACTTCTCGGTGTCGGCGATGATGTCGAACGTCAACGGTTTCGAGGGACCGTAGCCCGCCTCGGCCAGCATCTTCTTGGCCTTCTCGGGGTCGTACGGGCACATGTGGTTGACATCGACGGTGTCGAGCGTGCCGGGGGGATTCATGCCGACCCACGGCGTGGCGTGGCCCTTGAACGCGATCTTCACGATCTCCTTGCGGTCGATGCCATAGCAGCCAACGGCCTTGCGGACACGGAGGTCGCCGAAGATCGGATGCGGGATCCGCTCCTTCGACATCGGCTTGCCGTCCTTGGGGACGGTGACCTTCATGGCCGCCAGCATCGGCGTGGTCTCCTTGCCCGTCATGATCTGCGCGTTCGGCACCTGGGCCTTCAACGTGTCGACGTGCTCGGGGGAGAAGGAGGCGATGAAGTCGATCTCACCGGCCTTGAACGCGGCCATTTCCGTCACCGGGTCCTTGATCGTGCGGATCACGACGCGATCGAGATAGGGCAGCCCGGGTACGAAGTACTTGTCGAAGCGCTCCATGACCAGGTGGCCGCCCTTGACCCACTCCACGAGCTTGAAGGGGCCGCACCCCACGACCGCGCCCGGCTTGCCCTGCTTGCGCTCCTCGAGCGAGAACTTCTGCGTCGCGGTCGGGGAATAGAGGACGAGCCCCGTGCGATAGGCGGCCAGCATGTGCAGCATGAACGCGTAGGGATGCTTGAGCCGGATCTGCACGGTCGAGGGGTCGAGCACCTCGACGCTGTGCACGGATTCATAGAAGCTGCGCATCCCCGACTTCGTGGCCGGGTCCATCAGGCGGTCGATGCTGAACTTCACGGCGGCGGCGTCGACGGGCGTGCCGTCGTGGAAGACGACGCCCTTGCGGAGCTTGAACGTGTAGTTCAGCCCGTCCGCCGACTGCTGCCAGGACTCGGCGGCGTCGCCGACGAACTTTCCGTCGGGCGTGATGTTGACCAGCCCACAGCCCACGTTCATGGCCACCCACATCATTTCGTAGCCGGGCGCGGTGTGGAAATCGAGATGCGCGATGTCGTTGCCATAGGACACGCGCAGGGTGCCGCCGCGCTTGGGGGACTGGGCGTCGGCGGTGAGCGGAATCATCGTGACGAGCAGGATCGCGGCGAAAACTAGGGTTATGAGGCGTCGTGAGCGCATGGCCTCTTTTCCTCCCTGATTCGAATGAATGGGGACGGAACGAGCGAGCACTGCGTCGAGTGCGCCGTACTTTACAGGAGGAAAAACATGTCAGCAACTACTTGATGGCAACCCCGCCGAGATACATCGCGCGCACCTCCGGGTTGTCGAGCAGCGCCCGGCCCGTGCCTTCGAAGCGGTTGCGGCCCAGCTCGAGGACGTAGCCTCGGTCGGAAATCTCGAGCGCCCGAGCCGCATTCTGCTCGACGAGCATCACGGTGAGGCCGCCCCCGGCCAGCTCGACGATCTTGTCGAACACCTCGTCCACGAAGCGGGGTGACAGGCCGAGCGACGGCTCGTCCAGCATCATCATCTTGGGGCGCATCATCAGGGCCCGGCCCATGGCCAGCATCTGCTGCTCGCCTCCGCTCATGGTGCCGGCCATCTGTCGGCGGCGCTCGTACAGTCGCGGAAACAGGGAGAAGACGAACTCCATCGACTGCCGAAGACGCGCGGCATCGCGCTCGAGATAGGCGCCCATCTCGAGGTTCTCGCGCACGGTCATGGTGGCGAAGACGACGCGGCCCTGCGGCACGTAACCCAGGCCGAGGCCGAGGATGCTGTCCGGGCGCCGGCCGACGAGGTTGCGCCCGTCGAAGACGATCTCGCCGCCGAAGTGGTCGATGAAGCCCATGATGATCTTGAAGGCGGTGGACTTGCCGGCCCCGTTGGGACCGATGACGGACACGACCTCGCCCGCGCTCACGTGGAGGCTGACGCCGTGCAGAATGTGGATGGACCCGTAGCCCGCCTGGACGTCGCGCAGCTCGAGAAGCGGCATCACCGACCCACCGCCGCCCGCCGACGGCCGAAGTAGGCATCGATGACCCGCTTGTCGCCCTGGATCGCGGCGGGCGGACCCTCGGCGATCACCGACCCCGCGTCCATGACGAAGATCTGCGCGCAGTGATTCATGATCACGTTCATGTCGTGCTCGACGATGACGATCGTCTTGCCCTCGACCTGGAGCCGGTGGATGTGGTCGAGGAGCTGGTGCAGCAACGTGCGGTTGACGCCGGCAGCCGGCTCGTCCAGCAGGATCAGCGCCGGATCCGTCATCAGCGCGCGGGCGAACTCGAGCAGCTTCTGCTGCCCGTACGAGAGGCGTCCGGCGTACTCGCGCCGGAGATGCGTGAGGTTCACGAAGTCGATCAGTGCCTCCGCGCGCTCGCGCGCCACGCGATCGGCCAGCCCGAGCCCCGTGACTGACAGCATGTTCTCGAATACGGTCATCTCGCGAAAGACGCGCGTGATCTGGAACGTGCGCGTGATGCCGCGGCGAAAAACCTCGAAGGGCTTCAGGCCGGCGACGTTTTCGCCCTCGAAGAAGATCTCGCCGCCGTCGGGCCGCACGATGCCGGTGAGCAGGTTGAAGGTGGTCGTCTTGCCCGAGCCGTTGGGGCCGATGAGCCCGACGATGTGGCTGCGCGGCACGGCGAAGGTGCAGTCGTCCACGGCGCGGACGCCACCGAAGGTCTTGCGGAGATGCCGGACCTCGAGGGCAATCCGATGGGCGTCGATCAGTGCACCATGCCCTTGCGCGCCCAGCCGCGGTCGATGGCGAAGCCCATGAGCCCGCGTGGCATGAACCGCGCGACGATGACGATGAAGAGCCCGTAGGCAATGAGATGCGCGCTCGGGAAGTTGACCCAGGTCAGCTCTTGCACGGTGTAGAGCAGCACGGCGCCGACGATGGGGCCGATCACGGTGCCCTTGCCTCCGAGCATCGACATCAGGGCCATGGCGATGGTGATCTGGACGAAGAACACCGACGGCGGATCGATGTACAGGACCTTGTAGGCCTGGATGCCGCCGGCCACGGCCGGGAACACGGCCGAGAGCGCGAACGCCGCGAGCTTGTAGCGGGTCGCGTCGATGCCGAGCGCCTCCGCGGCCACTTCGTCCTCGCGGATGGCGTTCAGGCGGATGCCGAATCGCGAGTGCCCGACGGCGTAGGCGACGACGATCGTGATCGTCATCAGGGCGAGCATCGCGTAGTACGTCGCCCACGACGTCTCGGCGCTCGGCAGGCTGATGCCGAGGCCGCCATGGGTCAGGCCATCCCACACGGTGGTGATGACGCGCGTGCCCTCCGCGGTGCCGAGCATGGCGATGGCGAAGTAGGGGCCCTTGAGACGCAGCACGGGGTAACCGATGGCGATGGCGACGACGGCGCCGACCACGGCCGCCACGGCCAGCGTCGGCAGCCATGGCCAGGCGTAGTCGGCCACGAGAATCGCGCAGGCGTAGGCGCCGATACCATAGAACGCGACGTGGCCGAACGAGGTGTAGCCCGTGAACCCGCTGATGATGTTCCAGCTGAGCGCGAGCACGACGTACATCATGGTGAACATCGCGAACGAGCGCAGGTACACGCTGAGGAACCCCGGCACCGCGAGCAAGACGGCGAGGAGCGCGGCGAGGAGGATCAGGTTCCGGACGTGCTCGCGTCGCCCCACTCAGGCTTCCTCGACGCCCATGAGTCCACCGGGCCGGATGAGGAGCACGAAGATCATGAGACCGTAGGCGGCGAGCTCGACCATCGCGGTGCCGTTGGGAATCATGAGAGACACGAGGCTTTCGAGCACCGCCAGCATCACCGCTCCGACGAGGGCGCCGACGTAGTGCCCGCGACCTCCGAGGATGATGATGGCGAAGGCCTGCAGCGTATACACGACGCCCGTCTCCGGATTGAAGCCGAACTGGATCGACACCAGCGCGCCTCCCGCCACCGCGAGGGCGACGGCGAGGCCGGTGGTGATGAGGTAGATGCGCCTGACGTTGATGCCACACACCATGGCCACCTCGGCGTTGAGGGCGGTGGCCCGCACCGCCTTGCCCAATCGGTGGAGCTTGAGGAAGAGGAAGACGGCGGTTGTGATCACCACGGCCATGGCGAAGCTGATCATGCGGTTCTGGCCTACCGCGATGGTCGAGGTGAGCCGGACGGTGCCGGGCGCGTAGGGGATCGTCCGGAAGTCCGTGGTGAAGATCAGCTCGGCGGTGTAGATCATCACCAGGCCGAGCCCGAAGGTGATCAGCAGCGCCGTCAGCTCCGGCTGACCGACGACGCTGTCGAGCAGCAGGCGTTGCAGGACCATGCCGAAGACGAACGCGATGGGCAGCGTGAGCACGAGCGAGAGCAGCGGATCGAGCCCGAAGAAGAAGAACGCGACCCACGTGAGATAGGCGCCCATCATGACCATCTCGCCATGGGCCGCGTTGATGATCCGCATGACGCCGAAGATCATCGTGAGCCCGACCGCGAACATGGCGTACACGCCGCCTTGCATGAAGCCACCGAGCACGACGCTGGCCAGGTTCGCGAGCCAGCGCGCGTCGAAGCGCACCGTGCCCGCCGAGACGCCGATCACGAACGGCAGCGCATAGGCGGCCACGAGGAAGGCCGCCAGCAGATAGAGGCTACGGACCTCGCTCCGCGCTTTCCATCCGCGGGCCGCCGGCGTCAACGCGCGGCTACCGCTTGCTCCACTCCGGCATCGGCAGCTCCGGCTTCGTCTGCGCCCACTTCTCCGGGAAGACGACCAGGCGCTGCCCCTTGAGCACCTGGAAGGTCAGCCCCTCGTGGGAGTTCATCCCGCGCGCATCCACCTTGTAACGGCCGAACACGGTCTGGACCTCGATGCTGGCCAGGGCATCGCGGACCTTGTCGCCCTCGAAGCCGCCGGCCTTCTTCACCGCGGCCTCGGTGGCCTGCAGCGCGCCGTACGCGCCGCCCGCGTGGTAGTTCGGTTTCTCGCCGAAGCGCTTCTCGTAGGTCTCGATGAACTCCTTCATGCCGGGCAGCTTCAGGACCTGCGGCAGCGGCTCCCATTGGCTGAAGCCGAGCACGTACTCGGCGGTGGGCCCGAGCTGCTCGGGGAAGCCGGGCAGCGCGGGGCCGATCGTGCTCGAGTAGAGCTTGAAGTTCACATTTTGCTCGCGCATCTGCCGGAGCTGGGCGGCCGAATCGGCGAAGTAGCTGTTGGAGAAGACCGCCTCGGCGCCGGCGGCCGCGAGCTTCTGGAGCAGCGCCGTGAAATCCATCTGCTTGAGGGGATAATTCTCATCGACGACGATCTCGATCCCGACTTTCTTGGCCCAGTCGCGCGTCCCTTTGGCGGCCTGGCGCGGGAAGAGGCTGTCCTCGCCGATGATGGCGGCGCGCTTCACGCCGATCTGCTTGGCGAGGTGCACGGCACCCTTCTGGTAGTCCTCGGCCGGGGCCACGATGTTGAAGATGTACTTGCGTCCTTTTTCCCAGATCGGTGTGGACGAGGCGCCGTAGGCGACGAACGGCTTCTTGTAGCGTTCGGTCACATTGGCGACCGCCTCCGTGATGCCGCTCGAGTACGGACCGAGCACGAGATCGACCTTGTCCTCGGTGATCAGCTTCTCGTAGAGCTTGATGCTCGTCTGCGTGTCGGACTTGTCGTCGAGCAGCTGCAGCACGATCTTGTGGCCGAGCAGACCGCCGCGCGCGTTGACCTCGTCGACCCATAGCTTGATCGCGTTCACCTGTCGTCCCGCGGGCTCCGCGTAGCGGCCCGTCTGGGAGATGGCGCCGCCAACGACCACCTCGCCGCCCGGGCGATGGTCGGCCCACGCCGTCGCCGCGCACAGAACGAACATGATCGCGAACGCTTTTGCGAGAACGAGACCGCGTGTGTGCATTGGGCCCTCCCGTTGACCGTGTGCAGGGTGGCGCACACTTTACAGGAGGTTCGTCCTGTCAACAAAGGGTCGATCGCGTCACGCGGGCGAAGTTCAGCGACCGCTCAGCCTGGTTCGCATGCAGTCGCGGTATGCCTCGCGGTACTGCGGGTCGTCCGCCTTGGCCGCGTCCATCCCCTTGACGAACGGATCGGGCGTCCTGGTGATGACGGAACCCGAAGGATCGGTCTTCTCCCGCACGGGCGCGCGCGTGTCACCGCGAGGCGCATTGCGATTCGTCGACTCCGGAGATCTGGTGCCGGGATGCGGCAGCGCGCTGGGGCCCGTCCGGGCGGCCGCCTGCTCGTTGCAGCCGGCGATGTCGGTGAGCGTCGGCTCGCGCTGTGCGAGCGCCGGAGAAGCAAAGCTCGTCACGAGCACCGTCGCCGCGAACGTGGTTCGGACGATACCGTTCGGCATGAGAGTGGCCCTCCTCGCGGGACTGAGCCTTGCAAGTGCATCGCCTTCGAGCCGGGCGTGCGCTGACAGTATGTAACTCGTTGATTTATTCTGCTTTCAGGAGGAATGACATGGCCGAGCGCAGGCGGACGAAGGAGCGTTGTGTTCGCGACGTCATGGTGACCGGGGTGGTGACGATCGAGCCGTCGGCCTCCCTGGTGGAGGCGGCACGGCGAATGGCCGAGGCGAACGTCGGAATGCTGCCGGTAGTCCGCGCCGGCCGCGTGGTCGGCGTCATCACTGACCGGGACATCGTCGTTCGCGCGGTGGCCCACGAGCGCGATCCGGCGGCGACACGCGTGAGCGACTGCCTGTCCGAGACCGTCATTCCCGCGCATCCCGACTGGCCCACGGTGGAAGCCATCGTGACGATGGCGCAGGCGCAGGTGGGGCGGCTGCCGGTGCTCGACGACGACCAGCGGCTGGTCGGCGTCGTCACGCTGAGCTCGATGGCGTTCCGCTCGCGCCACAAGGCGGTGGCGCTCGAAGCCGCCCGCGAGGTGTCACGCCGCTCGGCTCGCGCGGCGGCGTGAGCCGGCGCGCAGTAGGCAGTAGAATGTCGCCGCCGGCGGGAGGTGCCTGTGGGACTGCTACTGCGTGGCGGAGAGGTGATGGATCCGGGCGCCGGGTTGACCGGTGCCCTCGACGTCCGCGTGCGCGACGGGCTGATCACGGAGGTCGCGGCCGGGCTGTCGCCTGACGGCGACGCCGTGCTCGACGTCAGCGGCCGGCTGGTGCTGCCGGGCCTCATCGATCTTCACGCGCACTGCTTCGCCGGCGCGGCGGACTTCGGCCCGCGCACCGACGACATCGCGCGCTCGACGGGCGTCACGACGTGGATCGACGGCGGCAGCGCGGGCGCGGGGACGTTCGAGGGCATGCGCGAGTTCGTGCTGTCGCGCTCGCGCGTCCGGATGCTCGCGTTCCTCAACATCTCGGCCATCGGTCTGGCGTATCTGAAGATCGGCGAGCTCAATCATCTCGCGTACGCCGACGTCGACGCCGCCGTCGGCGCCGCCCGCGATCACGCCGACCTGATCCTGGGCATCAAGGTGCGCAACCAGCTGGAGGTCGTCGGCGATGCCGGGCTCGAGCCGCTGCGCCGCGCCGTGCGTGCCGCGGACGCCATCGGAGGGCGCGTCATGCTGCACTGCACGAATCCGCCCGTGCCGCTGGCCGAGCTGCTCGCGCTGCTGCGGCCGGGCGATGTCGTGAGCCACTTCTTGCACGGGCGCGGCCACGGCATCCTCGACGAGAAGGGCAAAGTCAGCCGCGACGTGCGGGCCGCGCGCGAGCGCGGCGTCGTCTTCGACGTCGCCCACGGGCGCATGCACGTGAACTTTCCGGTCGTCCGCGCGGCCTTCGCCGAGGGCTTCTATCCGGACACCATCTCGTCCGATTTGACGACGGGCGGCGCCGCCGGCTGCGTGAAGGACCTGCCGACCACGATGGGCAAGTTCCTGAGCCTCGGCATGCCGCTGGCCGACGTCGTCCGCGCGGTCACCGCGGCGCCGGCTCGGGTGATCGGCCGCGCCGGCAAGCTCGGCACGCTCCGGCCGGGCACGGTCGCCGATGTCGCCGTCTATGCGCTCGAGGAAGGCTCGTTCGACTACGAAGACGCGCACGGCCAGCACATCACCGGGCGCCAGCGGTTCGTGCCGGCGCTGACGCTGCGCGCCGGCGAGGTCTGGTGGCGGGGAGGCGCGCGATGAACATCTTCAAGGCGCAGGCGGTCAAGGACCCGGAGCACGTGGCGCGCGCCATTCCGGTCATCGATGTCGGCCCGGCGTTCCGCGGCGAGCCCGGTGGCCTCGAGACGGTGGCGGCGCAGGTGCGGTGCGCCAGCGAGCAGGTGGGCTTCTTCTACATCGCCGGCCACGGCGTCGACGCGGCCATCATCGAGGCCGCGTTCGCGGCGTCCCGCGAGTTCCACGCGCTGCCACTCGAGGAGAAGCTGGCCCTGAAGCTCAACGAGAACAACATCGGCTATCTGCCGGTGAACGAGAGCATGCAGCGCGCCTCCACCGTGCACAAGGCGACGCGACCGAACTACAACGAGAGCTTCTTCATCAGCCACGACCGCAGGCCGGATCATCCCGACGTCCTCGCCGGGACCTCACTGCGCGGCCAGAACCAGTGGCCGGCCGGGCACGCGCAGATGCGGCGGGCGATGGTCGCCTACTTCAAGGCGCTCGAGCGCGTGGGCGAGCGGATTCTCCCCGTGCTGGCGCGCGCGCTCGACATGCCCGCGGACTACTTCGCGCCGTACTTCGCCGACGAGGCCCATATCAACCTGCGCTTCTTGCACTACCCGCCGCAGGACATCGACGACCCCGAGCAGTTCGGGCAGGGGCCGCACACCGACAACTCCTTCATGACGTTCCTGGCGCGCGAGGACGTCCCCGGCCTCGCCGTGCGCCTGCCCAGCGGTGAGTGGCTGGCGCCGCCCGTGCTCGATGGGACGTTCCTGGTGAATCTCGGGAACGTGATGAAGCGCTGGTCGAACGACCGCTTCCTGTCGACGCCGCACGGCGTGGTCAACGACACGGGCCGCGATCGCTACTCGATCGCGTTCTTCTACAGCCCGAACGTGAACGCCGTGATCGAATGCCTGCCGAGCTGCGTGAGTGCGGACGATCCGCCACGTTATCCGCCGGCCGTGTACGGTGATCTGGTGCGCGCGTTCTACAGCGCGAACTACTTCCACCAGAAGAACTACCCGCGCCAGAGCGCCTAGAGCTCGCGCGCGTGTCGCTCGACGTGCTCGTGACGATGCCGTTCAGCGACGCGCAGCTCGCGCGTCTACGCGCGGTCTCGCCGGAGCTCCACGTCACCCGGGCCACGGCCGGCGCGGCCGACTACGCGAGCGTCGACGTGCTCTACGCCGGCGCGCCGCCCCGCGATCTCGCGCGTGCGCCGAAGCTGCGCTGGGTGCAGCTCCACATGGCCGGCGTGGACGCGCTGGCCGACCATCCGCTCTACAGAGACAGCAGCGTCGCGCTCACCACCACGAGCGGTGTCCATGCGGCGACCATCGCCGAGTATGCGATCACGATGCTGCTCGCGCTCGCACATCGCGTGCCGACGATGGTCGACTGGCAGCGCCGCGGCGGATGGCCGCCGGACGCCGAGCGCTGGCCGCTGTTCGTGCCGACCGAGCTGCGGGGCGCCACCCTCGGGATCATCGGTTACGGCAGCATCGGCCGCGAGCTGGCGCGCATCGCCAAGAGCGCGTTCGCCATGCGTGTCCTGGCGTGCAAGCGCGACCCGTCGCGCCGGGACGATGCCGGCTACAGCGCGCCGGGCACCGGCGATCCCGAGGGGCGGCTGCCGGACGGCTGGTTCGCGCCGGACAAGCTGCATGACCTGCTCGCGCAGTCGGACGTCGTCGTGATGGCCGCCCCGCTCACGGCGCAGACGCAACGGCTGCTGGGCCGTGATGAGCTCGCGGCCATGAAGCACACCGCGTACTTCATCAACGTCGGACGCGGCGCCACCGTCGACGAGCCGGCGCTGGCGGCGGCGCTCCGGGAGCGGCGGCTGGCGGGTGCGGCCATCGACGTCTTCGCCACGGAGCCGCCGCCGGCCGGCCATCCGTTCTATTCACTCGACAACGCCATCGTCTCGCCGCACGTCTCGGGGTTCTTGCCGAGCTACGACGATCGCTGTGTCGAGCTGTTTGCCGAGAACCTTCGTCGCTGTCTCGCCGGCACGCCGCTGCTGAACCTCGTCGATCGCGAGCGAGGCTACTGATATGGAAGGACCGGTTGTCAAGCGGGGTTGGCGGTCGAGCCCAGCTTGGTGTTGTGGTTCGACGTGCGACGGTCGACGGGCGCGAGGTTCTCGACGACGAATCAGACTGATATGCGCGGATTACCGCGGAGGGCAGAGCCGCATGACCGTGGTTCGTCGGGAGCTGCCTCCGTCTAGGAGCGCGAGTCACTCCGATCCGAAGATCGGGCGTCGCATAGTAGCGACGAGGGCTCTCCGATCGTGGCCGCTCGTCGCCGTCGCACATCAACATGCCAGTGATTCCGCGGCGCTCACGCGGCCGCCACGGCGGTGGCCGGTGCTCGCAGGGCGGCCCAGATGAAGCCGAGCAGTTCGCGCGCCACGGCGACGACCGCGATGGGCGGCCGCTTGCCATGCCCGATCAAATGTCGGTAACGACGGTACAGGCGCTGCTGGGCACGCCAGGCTTCCGCGACCACCGCCGGGGATTGCCCTGCACACCGCGCGGCCAAGGCTCGGCCCAGGCGCGGCGGGTGGCGATAGTGCCACGCCGCCTCGACGAGGACGCGTCGAGCGTGGGTGTTGCCGGCCTTGGTGATGGCCCCGCGCCGCTGGCGCTCGCCGGAAGAATATTCGCTGGGCACCAAGCCGACGTAGGCCATCAGGGGCCGCGGCCGGTGGAAGCGGGTGAAGTCGACACTCTCGGCGAGCAGGATCATGGCCGACAGCGTGTCCAGACCCCGGAAACAGCGCAGCGCGGCCACCGGGGCACGGTAACGCTCCGTCGCCGCCAGCGTCGCGATTGCCTGGTCGAGATCGGCCTGACGGACCAGGGCTTGCTCGAGGGCAAAAAGCGTGGCGGCGAAGGCGCGGGCCAGCGCCGGATCGTCGAACCGTTGGTCACGAATCCACTGCCAGTGCCGCTCGGTCCAGTTGCGACCGGCCTGATAGATTCGGCCATGGCGGGCAAGCAGCTTCAGCGTCCGGTGGCGCCAGCGGATGATCTCGGCGCGGACGTCCTCGCGACAGCGCACCAGGTCGCGGACGCCTTCCTCGGCCTCGGTCGGCACATGAATCGGCGTGAGCTCGCCGGCGCGAAAGAGTCGCACCAGTTTGGCGGCGTCGCGCCGATCGGTTTTCACGCGCTCGCCGGGCCGCCGTGGCGTCAGCGCGGGCGCGATCACGACGCAGTCGACGCCGAGCGCGCGCAGCTGACGGTAGAGGTCGTACCCCGAGACCCCGGCCTCGTAACAGGCCCGCACTGCTCCCTCCTGCACGAGTGGCAAGAACAGTCGTCGAATGTGCCGCGCGTCATTGGGAATCTCCCGCAGCTCCGGCTGCATGGCCTCGGCTCGCCAGATCCCCGCGACGATCACTCGCTTGCTGTCATCGAGCGCGACGTGTGTAATACCCATGACCGGCCTCCTTTCGCCTGTGGCTCTGTTCCGTGCCGGAACAATCCACGTTTATGCGATAGGTCAGGCCGGTCCTTCCATATGGTCTAGAACGGTGTGACACACGAGGGCGGGCTGCCGTACGCTTCTTTCGCCGAGCCTGCACCTTAGATGCTGCCAGCGTAAACCGAGCTCTGCGCTGCCCTTCTTCACGACCGCGTCTTTTCCGCACGACTGAAGCTCTTCGCCTGTCCGACAGCCAGGAAGACCGCGAGCTGCCGGTCGTCATAGGTCTTTCCCGATCGCTTCCATTATCACGATGTATTGGACCCTATACGGCACGCGGCAGTATCACAAGGGCGAGGAGGTGCCATGATCTTCCGCCAGTTCCTCGTTCCGAAGACCGGGTGCGCGAGCTACCTGTTCGGCTGAGGTGGCGCAGCTGCCTGCGCTGTGGTGGATCCGCAGCATGACATCGAGCCCTACATCGAAGCGGCCGCCCAGAAGGCCATGCGCATCACGCACATCATCGAGACGCACGTGCAGGCTGACCACGTATCGGGTGCGCGCCGTCTCGCCGAGGCAGCCGGCGCGCCAGTCTTGGTCCACGAGTCGGCACCGGTCACGTTCCCACACATCGGCGTTGCGGACGACGAGGACCACGAGCTCGGCAACGTTCGCCTCACGATGTGGCATACCCCTGGCCATACGCCCGACGGCCTCTCCATCCTCGTGACTGACCGCACCCGGGGGCCGGAGCCCTGGTTCGTGTTGACCGGGGACACGCTGTTCTCCGGAGGGGTAGGCCGTCCTGATCTTCTCGGGGAGGGCATGGAAACCACGCTGGCCGAGCAGCTGTACGACAGCCTGTACGGCAAGCTGCTCAAGCTGCCAGATCATCTGGAGGTCTATCCGGCCCACTTCAGCGGTGCGGCGTGTGGCAAGGGGTTGAGCGGCAAGGCGGCCTCGACAATCGGCTTCGAGCGACGGTTCAACCCGGCGCTGAAGCTCTCCTCGAAGGCGGACTTCGTGCGGTTCGTCCTCGAGGGATTGCCGCCTCAGGCGCCGGAGTTCGCCGAGAATCGCCGGCGGAACCTGACCGGGGAGTGAGCGCACCGCGTCTCGGCCTGCGGGAGAACCTCGGTCAGTTCTCCTTGCTGGTCCTGCTCAACGCGTTCGTGGGCGCGATGGTGGGGCTGGAGCGAACCGTCCTGCCCCTGCTCGGTGAGCAGGAGTTCGGCCTGAGCTCGAAGACGGCCATCACGTCGTTCATCGTCAGCTTCGGCGTCACGAAGGCGGTGCTCAATCTCGTGGCCGCGCGGCTGTCGGATCGCGTTGGGCGAAAGCCCATCCTCGTCATCGGTTGGCTCTTCGCCGTACCCGTTCCCTTCCTGATCATCTACGCCCCGACGTGGGCCTGGATCGACCTGGCCAACGTGCTGCTCGGAGTCAACCAGGCCCTCGCCTGGTCGATGACCGTCGTCATGAAGATCGATCTCGTTGGGCCGCGCCGGCGAGGTCTGGCCCTTGGCCTGAACGAGTTCGCCGGTTACTTCGCCGTCGGCGCCACGGCGTGGATCACCGGGTATATCGCCGGCCACTATGCGCTCCGGCCGCAGCCGTTCTATCTCGGGATCGGCATCTCCCTCGTCGGCTTGCTCCTCGCGATCGTCGCCGTCAGGGAGACGCACGCGCATGTTGCGGTGGAAGCCTCATCGATCGGCGGCGCCGCACACGACGAACGGCCATCCCTAGGCCGGATCTTCTACGTAACGAGTATCGGCAACTTGAGCCTGTTCGCCGCCTGCCAAGCGGGGCTCATCAACAACCTGAACGACGGCATGTCGTGGGGACTGTATCCGCTCTTCTTTGCCGCTCATGGCCTGGGAGTTGAACGCATCGGTGTTGTGAAGGCGGTCTACCCCGTCGTGTGGGGCGTGCTGCAGGTGGGGACCGGCATGCTCTCCGACCGCATCGGCCGCAAGGGATTGATCGCGTGGGGGATGGTCGTCCAAGCCGGCGGAATCTGGCTGACCGTCGCCGTGCCCGAATACCGCGCGTGGCTCCTGGGTGCCGTGCTGCAAGGCGCCGGGACGGCGATGGTGTATCCGACCCTGCTCGCGGCAATCACCGATCACGCACATCCGTCGTGGCGCGCGTCGAGCCTAGGTGTCTATCGTTTCTGGCGAGATCTGGGTTATGCCATTGGCGCATTGCTGTCGGGCATCATCGCCGACACCATGAGCGTCGGCGCCGCGATTCATTTTGTGGCGGCGCTCACTCTCGCGTCGGGGCTCGTGACGTTCGGCGTGATGCGCGCGCCACGGAGTGCTGCAATGCGCGACAAGGCGACACTTCAACAAAGCGAGAGGAGCACAAGGTAATGGTGGACCAGACCGGGCTCAGGGACGCGATCAAGCGCGTGTATGCCGAAGTCGCGAACGATCCCAAGAAGGGTTATCACTTCCACACTGGACCGGACTACGCCGTCGAGCGCCTCGGCTATTCGCGCGGGATTCTCGCGGAGCTTCCGGATTCGGTTACCGGCCCGTTTGCCGGCGTCGGCAACCCGTTGTCTCTCGGTCTGCCGGCGCGAGGAGCTACCGTCGTCGACATCGGAGCCGGCAGCGGGATGGACACCTTCATCGCCGCGAAGGCCGTGGGACCGAGCGGTAAGGTCGTCGCGGTCGACATGACCGACGCAATGCTCCAGCGCGGACGCCAGAACGTCGCGCTCACCGGCCTACGACAGATCGAGTACCGGGAAGGGTTCGCGGAAGCGCTTCCGATGGAGAGCGGGAGCGTCGATCTCGTCATCTCGAATGGGGTCATCAATCTGGCGCCCGACAAGGGCGTCGTGTTCCGGGAGGCGTTCCGTGTCCTGCGCGGCGGCGGTCGTTTGCAGATCGCAGACATCGTCGTTCACAAGGACATCCCGCCGGCGGGCCGAGAGGACATAGCCATCTGGACTGCCTGAATTGGGGGCGCTCTCCTGGAAGGAGAGTACATCGAGAGCATCAAGCAGGCGGGATTCGTGGAGATCGACATCGCGTGGCGCGGTAGGCCGTTCACGGGTGCCAGTGGTGAGCGAAAGGCGAACAAGTACGAGGTCGAAGGCGTGAACATCCGCGCCCGCAAGCCATAATGCCGGCCCCGCCATCGCCGCCACCGCCGTCGCCCCTCGAGTGGGGGAAACGCGAGCGCATCCGGCTCTGCTGGGCGGCGCATGTGACCTCAAGTTCGAGGACGGCACGAGCATGTTTCGAACACCCAGCGGCGCCGCGGCGTGGGACCTCATAGCGACGAGCTACGGCCCGACGAAGACACTCGTGGCGAGTCTGCACGCGGAGCGCTGGCGGGCAGCTGCGGCAGGCGTTCATCGGATACGCAGTAGGTGACGGGGAGGCAGCGTGACTGAGAGCAGACCTCGCACGTCGTCATAGCCTCGTCGCCGGGTCCGCATCGAGCGTTCTAGCGCCGTATCGTTTTTTGGATCTTGTCGCCGCCGGGCGACAAGGCCGAGCATCGTTGCCGATGCGCACGGTGCTCTCGACGCTCGTCCTCCTCGTTCTCGTCGCAGCGCCCGCGCTGGCGCCACCGCGTCCTGACGCCGACAGCGAGCCGACGGCAGCAACGTGGCCGACGTGGGTCATCGGGTCGCCCGGCTCGCTCGGCCTGCCGCCGCCGCCCGGCGTCAGCGAGGTGGAGGAGCTGCGCACGGTCGCGCATCAGGGCGACGCGACGACGCAGCGGATCATCGCGTACTGGGACGCCGGGCCGCCGTCGTATCGCTGGAACGAGCTCGCCATTGCCGAGGCGCTGCGGCAGCATGCCTACACGCACGTCGCGCTGCGCGGCCTCGCGCTGCTGCACGTCGCCCTGGACGATGCGCTCGTCGCCGCGTGGGACGCGAAATACGCACATCGCCGTCCGCGGCCCACTCAGATTCATCGCGACCTGAGCGCGGCCGTCACCGTGCCCGCGAGCCCGTCGTATCCTGCCGAGCACGCGGTGGTCGCCGGCGCCGCCGCGGAGGTGCTCGGACATCTCTACCCGCCGCGCGCGGCATTCTTTGCCGATCGAGCGCGGGAAGCGGCGCAGTCGCGTCTGGCGGCGGCGGTGAATTATCCAAGCGATGTTCGGGCCGGCCTCGCCCTCGGTCGCGACGTAGCGCGCCGGGTGATCGCGAGCCGCCGCCGCGATGGCGGCGATCGCCCCTCTCCAGTTCGTCCATGGGGCGCCGGAACGTGGCGTGGCACCAATCCTGTCCTGCCCGAGGCGGCCGGCTGGCGACCGTGGGTGCTGGCGTCGGCGGACGAGCTCCGGCCACCGCCGCCGCCGGCGCACGATTCAGCGGAGCTGGCGTTGGAGATGGACGAGCTGCGACGCTTTCGGCGCACGGCGAAGACGAACGCCGACGCGTTGTTCTGGGAGCACGCGGCGGGCGGCGCGCGAAGCTATCAATTCTGGAACGACGTGCTCGAGCGGAGTCTGCTCGAGCACCGGCTCGAGCACAACGCGCCGCGCGCGGCGCGTGCCTATGCGCTGTTGAACGTCGCGTTGCACGACGTCGCGGTGGCGTGCTGGGACGCCAAGTATGCGTACTGGGCAGTGCGCCCCGTCGAGCTCGATGCGACGTTCCAGCCGTTGTTTGCCACGCCCGAGCATCCGAGCTACCCATCCGGCCACAGCTGCTTGTCGGCGGCCGCCGCGGGCGTCCTCGGACATCTCTTTCCGCGCGACGCGTCCCGCTTCGAAGGGCTCGCGTCCGAAGCGTCGGAGTCACGGCTCTGGGCGGGGATTCATTTTCGCAGCGATCTCGTGGCCGGTCGCGCACTCGGCCGGCGCGTGGCGGAGCGGGTGATCCTGCGAGCGAGGCCCGACCGCGTCCGCTGAGGTCCTTCGGAGTTACTCGCGCGAGAGCTCGCGGCGGCGCTGACGGTGATAGTCGCCGAGTGCGGTGTTGGCGTGCACGATCGTGGTGAGCTCGTCGACGACGCGCATCAGGTCGCGACCGGGGATCGCCACGTAGAGCTCGTCGTCGGACAGCTCCGTGTACACGCGGTTGCCGATACAGCCCGTGCTCGCGACGGCGCCGCCCGCGAGCGCGGCCGGCAGCGCCATGCACGTCGGCCGCGCGAGGAACGGCATGCGCGCGGCGACACCGGCGCGCAGCGCCGCTTCCTGCAACAGCATCACACGTCCGGGGCGGCCGCCGAAGAGGACGACATCCGGATCGACCGGTGTGTCGGCGAGCGGCGCGTACACGACGGCGCCGGGTGTGTGCGGCAGTCGAGGGATGTCGGGGACCTCCTCTATCTTCACGTACCCGAGGCCGGCCATGAAGCTGAGCGTCTGTGGGAGCTCCTGGGCGCGATCGGACGGCAGCGGGATGTTGTGCGTGTGGCTGCCGATCGCACAGTTGTAGTGGTCGGCCGGTACGGTGTAGAAGGCGCGGCCGCGCATCGCCAGCGGCCAGAAGCTGCAGCCCGAGGGCATCGAGCCCGTGAACTTCACGACGCCCGCAGGTGGCGCTTCACGGAAGGCGACGGCCACCGGACGGTGCTCGAGGCCGAGCGTTTCCACGAGACGCTTCTCGAGACCGCGATAGTCGATCATGCCTTGCCTCCGCGGACGGCGTTCCACACCTGCTCGGGATGCTGGGCCGCGTCGCTCACGCGCTTCCAGTGTTTGCGCACGACGCCGTCGGGACCGATCCACACCGTGGAGCGGATGACGCCCGTGGTTTTCTTGCCGTACATCATTTTCTCGCCATACGCGCCCCACGCTTCCATCACCTTGCGGTCGGGATCCGAGAGCAGCGTGAACGGCAGCTTGTACTTCGTCGCGAACTTCGCGTGGCTCGCTCCCGAGTCCGCCGACACACCAAGCACGACCACGCCGGCGCGCTGCAGCTCTTTCCAGAGATCGCGAAAGCCGCATGCTTCCTTGGTGCATCCCGGCGTGTCGTCCTTGGGATAGAAGTAGACGACGACGTCCTTGCCCTTGAAGTCGGCGAGCGACACCGGCTTGCCTGCCGCGTCGTCGAGTGTGAAGCTCGGGGCCTTCTTGCCTTCGACGAGTGCCATGTCAGCTCGCCTCACTGCGTTTCGAAGCGCCACGTGGCGCCGTGCTTCACGATGTGGCCTGCCGTTGGATGATGGAAATGCGTGCCGAGCACGGTCACGGGCTGCTCGGCGTATCGCTCGCAGAACGCGCGACGCGTCTTGCGCGCCTGGTCGAGGTCGACGTCGAAGTGGCTGCACCAGTCGGGCTCGGCCATCTGGATCGGGTGATGCATCAGGTCACCGGTGATGACGGCCTCGCCGTCGGTGCCACGCAGGCGCACCGCGACGTGGCCCGGCGTGTGCCCGGGCGTCGGCTCGAGCCATACCGCGTCGGAGAGTCGATAGTCGCCATCCACCAGCGTGGCGAGACCGGCGTCGAGTACCGGCTGCACGCTGTCGGCCATGATGCGCTGTGTGTCGACCTCTCGCTCGCTCGACCAGTGCTCCCACTCGCGCCGCGCGAACAGATACCGGGCACGCGGGAACGTCGGCACCCAGCGCCCGTCGTGCAGGCGCGTGTTCCAGCCGACGTGATCGACGTGGAGATGCGTGCACAGCACGACGTCGACCGACTCCGGCGCCACACCGGCTGCGCGCAGGTCTTCGAGGAATGTCGTGTGCATCATGTGAAACGGCTGGCGCCCGCCGCGATCCTTGTCGTTGCCCACGCACGTATCGACGAGGACGGTCAGCCCGCCGGCGCGCACGACGAATGTGTGGATCGACTGCAGGAAGCGGCCCTTGTCGTCGAGGAAGTGCGGCGCCAGCCAGTCGCGATGGCGCTCCACCGCGGCCGGCTCTGCGTCGGGCAGGAGCCACGTCGGACGCGTCGGGCCGGCGCGCTCCACGACGGCGCACACGCTGAGACGTCCGAGGTCGAGAGAGTTCATGAGCGAGACACTAGGCGAGGTGAGGCGCCCGGTCAACCTTGAGCGCCGCCGACGCCGGCGCTACACTTCGCGCCATGCCGGTCGTCGCCGCCGTCGCCTGTCCGCACACGCCTCAGCTGCTCATGCGGCCGGACACGGAGGATCGCGCGCTCGTGCTGCGCGTGCACGCCGCGTACGCGCGCGTGAAGCAGCTACTGAGCGACGCGCGGCCGGACGCGATCTGCCTCATTGGCGGCGATCACATCGAGGGATTCTTCCTCAACGCCGTCCCCGCATTCGCGGTGGCGGTGGGGACGTCGGTCGCCGGTCACTTCGGACCGTACGACTATCGCTTCCCCGTGCACGAATCGCTGGCCCGGGCGATCGTCGAGCAGGGCATCGAGCGGGAGTTCGATCTGCTCTACACGCAGGACGTGCCGCTCGACTACGCCTTCTACGTGCCGCTGCATTTCGCCATGCCGGCGCCGCCGGTGCCGATCGTTCCGCTGTACGTCAACGTGTACCTGCCACCGCAGCCGACGCCGCGCCGGTGCTACGCCTGGGGGCGCGCGCTGCGCGCCATCCTCGACGCGCGGCCGGAGCGTGTGGCGCTGGTGGCGTCGGGCGGCATGTCGCACTACCCGGGGACCGACCGCTATGCGTCGCCGGACTTCGAGTGGGACCGGGCGATGCTCGCGACGCTCACGGCCGGACGCGGCGCCGAGACGGCGCGCCTCACCGGCGAGGAGCTCGACAAGGCGGGCAACGTCGAGCTGCGCACGTGGATCACGCTCCTCGGCGCGGTCCGCGACGCGAAGGCGGAGGTGCTCTGCTACGAGCCCTCGTGGCACCACGGCAACGCCATGGTGACATGGCCCGTGCGATGAACGCGCACTACTTCTTTCCGCCCGCCGATGCGTACGCGCTCAACCGCTGTCTCTTCCGCCTCAAGTCGGAGCCGGCCTACCGACGGCGCTTCGTCGCGGATCCCGACGCAGCGATGACCGAGGCCTCGCTCGATGCGCGGCGGCGCGCCGCGCTGACCGCCTTCGACCGCGATCGTCTCGTGAGCCTCGGGGCGCATCCGTATCTCGTCTTCATGGCCGAGCTCCGGCTGAAGATGGAGCGCGCGCCCGCCGCCTTCGAGCAGTTCTAAGGCACGCCCACGGCGTAGCGGTCGATCGGCCACGGGGTGGCCACCGCCGCCCGGCAGGCGGTCGCCACGAACGGCGTGAGCCGGCGCGCGAGCTCCCACGCTTCGCGGCTCCGCACGCGCTGCGTGTCCGCGGCCGCCTGGGCGCGCGCGTAGATCTGCGCCTCGTCGACCGTGGTGACGCGGCCACGCTCGAGGACGACGCGACCGTCGACGAGGACGGTGTCGACGCTGGCGCCCGTCTCCGCGTAGACGAGTGCGTTGAGCGGATCAGCGAGCGGTCGCAGGAACACGGAGTCGCCGCGCAGCAGCACGAGGTCGGCCTTGTGACCGGGTGCGATGGCGCCGATGTCGCCGGCGAGGCCGAGCACGCGCGCGCTTCCCGCGGTGGCGAGCCCCCACGCGGTGGCGGCATCGAGCCAGCGCTCGGTCGCGTGCGGGAAGCGAATCGTGCTGACGACGGAGGCGATCCGGAGCGCCTCGAAGAGGTTCTGGTTGTCGGCGCAGACGGAGCCGTCGGTGCCGAGGCCGACGGCCAGACCCGCGTCGAGCATCTCGCGCACCGGCGCGATGCCGCAGCCGAGGCGCAGGTTACTGCCGGGGTTGTGTGCGACGGCGGCGCCGGCGTCGGCGAGCCGTTGGATGTCCTGGGCGGTGAGCCAGACGGCATGGGCGCCCACGAAATTCGGCCCGAGCACGCCGTGCTCGGCCAGTCGGGTCACAATGGTCGTGCCCCAGCGCCGCTCGCTCTCGATCGCCTGGACTTTGGACTCGGCCAGATGCGTGTGGATGCCGACGCCGTACTCATGGGCGAGCCGCGCGCAGCCGTCGAGAAACTCGTCGGTGGCCTGATTCGGAATCGTCGGCGCCACCGCGATGCGTATGCGGCCCTCGGCGGTGCCGTGCCAGCGGCGGATGATGGACTCCGTGAGGTCGAGCAGTCCCTTGGTCGGCGCAGGTTGCATCGCCTCCACGACGGCGCGCAGGTCGGGCGGGAGCAGGTCGAGCAATCCCGGGACGGTGCGGTAGAAGACGACGTCGGCGACGGCCGGCGCGAGCACCACGCGTAGACCGACCTCGGTGTACGCGCGCACGACCGCCTCCATCGCCTCGGGCGTGATGGCGGGGACGGCCATGAAGAGGTCGTAAGCCGCCGTGCAGCCGGTCTTGAGCATCTCGATGGCGCCGATCGCTGCGGACAGGTACTCGTCCTCGGGCGAGTGAAAGCCGTAGTTGGCCGGCGCGTGGACGAGGAGATCCTCGAGCGTCCAGTTGCCGGCGCGGCCGCGGGCGAGATGACTGGCGGCGTGCGTATGAGCGTTGACGAGCCCCGGCAGCACGATGTGCCCATCCGCCTCGATGACCTGCGTCGCCACCGGCGCCGTCACCGCGGCGCCGATGGCCACGATCCGATGGCCCTCGATCAGGATGTTGGCGCGCTTGAGCGCGCGGCCGTCGAGGATCCGGCCGCCGCGGATCAAGGTCGCCTGCGTCATCGCGGTGTGGTCTCGCTGAGAGCGGCCTCGAGGAGCAGCAACGCGGCGCGCGCGAACGACCACATGTTCTTCTCCCGGTCGGTGTCATGGGTTTCGAGCGTGAGCGCCCGCTCGACGGGACCGGCGACGGCAAAACACGCGTGGCCCGGCGCGTCGCCGTAGCGGTTGCCGGTCGGCCCGCTCGCGCCCGTCTCGGCCAGGCCCCAGGTGGCGGACAGGAGCTGTCGGATCGCGCGCGCCTTCACGCGCGCATAGTCCTCGGTGCTCGAGCGGATCCCGCGCACGCGCTCGTCGTCGATGTCGAGCAGCGCGCGGCGCGCCGGCTGCGTGTAGATGATGCCGCCTCCGAGAAAGTACGCGGAGGCACCCGGGATGGCCAGCAACGCGGCGGAGATGAGCCCGCCCGCCGAGGACTCGGCAACGGCGACCGTTTCCTTGCGCCGGCGGAGCAGCGTCGCCACCGGCATGGCCAGCGAGGTCAGCTCGGTCGTCACGGCGGCAAGCCTATCACCGCGCGGCGGTGATAGCATGACGCTCGAGGAGACGTGCATGGCGACCACGGTGACGACGCGACACCTGACAGACGCGCAGATTGCCGGCTATCACCGTGACGGCTACGTGGCGGTGCCGTCGCTGCTCGATGCCGCGCAGGTGGCGGCGCTGCGGCGGGTGACCGACACGTTCCTCGAGCGCTCGCGCGCGGTGACGCGCAGCGATGCCGTCTTCGATCTCGATCCGCGCCACACGCCGGCGTCACCCGTGGTGCGGCGGATCAAGAATCCCGCCGACAACGATCCGCTGTACCGCTGGGTGGCGTTCGAGTCGCCGATCCCCGACGTCGTCGCCGAGCTCATCGGTCCGTCGATCCGCTTTCACCACAGCAAGCTCAACATGAAGGGCAGTCGCGTCGGCGCCCCGGTCGAAGTGCATCAGGATGCGGCGTTCTACCCGCACTCGAACGATGACGTGCTGGCCGTCGGTCTGCTGCTCGACGACGCGACCGCGGAGAACGGCGCCATGGCCGTGCTGCCGGGCAGTCATCGCGGACCGATCTACACGCACTACGATGCGCAGGGCCGCTTCGTGGGCGGCATGCGCGCGGAGGACATCGCGCGGCTCGATCGACGCAGCGCCACGCTGCTGGCGCTGCCGGCGGGAAGCATTCACATCCATCACTACCGGCTCGTGCACTGGTCGGCGCCGAACACCTCGACGGCGGACCGACGGCTGCTCATCAACTCCTACACGGCCGCCGACGCCGTGAGCTTCATGCCCGATACCACCGGGTCGCCACTGGTCGGTACGCTGCTGCGCGGCACGGCGCCCACCGTGGCGCGCCGAACGGCGGGCGACATGCCGCTGCCGCCCGATTTCCGCCACGGTTACACATCGATCTACGAGCTACAGACGGACGCGACGCGCGCTTCGACCGCGCGCACCTGATCAGGCCAGCAGGCGCAACCATCGGCGGCCCGGCCGCCGCAGCAGCCAGCCGTCGAGTCCCCACACCCGGCCGGCTCGCGTCACGAGAAACATGAGCATCGAGGTCGTCAGCAGCAGATGAAATCCTTGCTGCCCGAAGCTCATCCACTGCGTGGCCAGCCCGAAGTTGACGGTGAGGAAGAGCCCGACCAGCGCGGTGAGCCCGGTGAGAAGGCCGAGCACGAGCCCCACCCCGACAGCGACCTCGCCGTACGCCTGCAGCGTCGCGAACATCTTCGCGTGCGGCAATACGGTGTGCTCGAGGAAATCCTTGTACCAGCCGACGGGGTTGCCCGCCGCGAACTCCGCGACGCGCTTGGGCTGAAAGCCGACGAATCGGGGCGAGACGACGGGATACGGAATGACGCCGGCGGCAAAGCCGAGCATGAGCTTCGTCCACACCGCCTTGATGAACCAGGCGCCGACCACGATACGAAGGAGAGCGACCGCGCGCTCGGGCTGGATCATCCCCACCGCCTGAAGAGGCCGAAGAGCCACTGCCCGATCAGTCCCATCACCGGTGGCAACAGCACGCCGGGGATGAAGCGCGCGAGCGTGAGCGGCCAGCCGAGCAGCGGCGCCTCGTAGGTCAGCGTGCGAATCGGGCTCACCAGTGTCTTCGCGGTGAGCAGCGTGATCAGCGGTGCCGGCGCCGCGCCGTTGCGCAAGAGGTTGGCGGCCACGGGGAAGAACACGTACGGCCCGCCGGGCAGCACCAGCCCCGCCGCCCAGCCGACGAGAATCCCGCGACCCAGGCCTTGCCCACCGAGCCAGCGCGAGAGGACCGGCTGCGGGATCAGCACCTCGATGAGACCCGCGAGCAGAAATCCGAGCGCGAGCTCGATCCACACACTGCGCACGAGACGCGCGCTGGCGCCGAGGCCGCGCAGCGGAAGGTTCACGTCGCGCGCGAATGCGATGACGACGGCGACGACGACCAGCGCCAGCAAGATCCAGAGGCTCGCGTCCATGCGACGGCGCTTCACGCGCGCTCGGCCGCGCGCGCCGTGCGATAGGTCACGGCGCCGGTCGGCGGCGTGAGCGCCTCGTCGCGCGCGGCCTCGATGAGCCTGTGCGCGGGCGCCAGCGAGCAGGCGGGATCGGTGGCGGTGACGTCGCCGGTGAGGTGGTAGGCCTGGCAGCGGCAGCCGCCGAAGTCGACGCTGCGTCGATCGCAGCTGCGGCAGGGCTCGGGCATCCACGCCTCACCGCGAAAGGCGTTGAAGCCCGCCGACTCGCGCCAGATCTCGCCGATCGAGCGCTCGCGCGCGCTCTCGAAGGTGAGTCCGGGTAGCGAGTGCGCCACGTGACACGGCAGCACGAGCCCGTCGGGCGCGACGACGAGGAATCGTCGACCCCAGCCGTCCATGCAGGCCTTGGGAAACTCCGCGTAGTAATCGGGCGTGACGAACAGGACCTCCATCCGCCCTTGCAATCGCGTGCGCGCCGCCCGCGCGACCTCGCGCGCGCGCGCGAGCTGCTCGCGCGTCGGCAGAAGCTGGCGCCGGTTCAGGAGCGCCCAGCCGAGGTATTGCGTGTTGGCGAGCTCGAGCCGATCGGCCGCCAGTGACTCGGCCAGCGCAATGATCTCCGGCACGTGGTCGAGATTGTCGCGGTGCAGGACCACGTTCAGCGTGAGCGGCAGGCCGAGATCCTTCACGGCGCGCGCGGCCGCCAGCTTTCGGTCGAACGCGCGCACGCCGGCGATGCGATCGGATGCCGTGGCCTCGACGTCTTGCACCGAGATCTGCACGTTGTTCAGACCGCGGGCCTTGAGATCCGCGAGCCGCTCGTGCGTGAGCGGAATCGCGCTGGTGATCAGGTTGGTGTAGAGGTCCAGCGCGCGCCCCCCCTCGACGAGCGCCTCGAGGTCGTCGCGCAGCAGCGGCTCGCCGCCGGTCAGGTTCAGCTGGACGACGCCGAGCGCCTCCGCCTCACGGAAGACGCGCAGCCAGTCCTCCGTGGTGAGCGCGTCCTTGTGCTGCGCGTAGTCGAGCGGATTCGAGCAGTACGTGCAGCGGAGCGGACAGCGGTAGGTCAGCTCCGCGACCAGCGTGTACGGCCGCGGCTCGTCAGTCATCCGTGCCGTGGATCAGCCCGCGGTTGGCCAGCCGCTCGAGCAGCGTGAGGACGTCCCGCTCGACCTTCTCGGCGGGCTCGGTCACGTACTTCTGGGTGAGGCGCTCGACGATCGCGCTCACTGTATGCTCGCCCGTGCACAGCTGGACGACGTCGGCGGCCGTCGGATTGAGGACGAGGCCGCGCTCCGGATAGAGCAGCAGGTAGCGCGAAGCCTGGCGGTCCCAGCGCAAGCGGGCCTTGGCAGCGAGCGTCGGCCGAGTCTCGGCGGTGATCACACGCGCGCGCCCGTGGTGCCCCAGCCCGGATCGATGTACGCCGTGTAGAGCGCGTCGAGCAGATGCCACAGGACCTCGGTCTTGCGGATCAGGGCGGCCACGCACCGCTCCTGCAGCTCGTAGGTGGTCGCATGCTTCGTGACGAAGTCGATGGCCTCGAGCGAATCCTGACGCGCGCGCGGCGGCCGCGTGCGGAAGTAGTCGAGCGTGGCCTTGTCGATCCACGGGTAGTGTCGCTCCCACGCGAGCACGCGCTTCGTCATGATGTCGGGCGAGAAAAACTCCGTGAGGGAGGACGCCACCGCCTCCAGCAGCGTTCGCTCGCGCACGAGGTGCACGTAGCCGTCGCACGCGAACCGGACGCCCGGCAGCACCGAACGACAGGAGGCGACTTCTGTACGGTCCAGCCCGACGCCATCGGCCAGCCGCAGCCACAGCTCGAGCCCGCCTTCGCCCGGCGCGTCGCCGTCGTGGTCGCGGATGCGGCGAATCCACATCCGCCGGAACGCGGGATCTTCCGACTTGGCCAGGATGAGCGCGTCCTTGATCGGCACGCGCGTCTGGTAGTAGTAGCGGTTGAGCACCCACTGCTGCAATTGCTCGCGCGTGAGCTTCCCGTCGTGCATCAGCTGGTGGTAGCGGTGATGGTCGTGATAGCGGTGCTCGCCCTCGCGCCGGATCCAGTCGATGAACTCGTCGCGTCCGAGCGGCGGGCGCGCCCCGGCCTCGCTCATAGCCGCACCTCCATGCCGTCCCACGCGACGTCCCAACCGGCGGCCGTCACCGCGGCGCGCTCGGTCGAGTCCTCGCGGAGCATCGGGTTCGTGTTGTTCACGTGAATGTAGACGCGCTGCCCCGCGCGCACACCGGTCAGCTGCGCGAGACTGCCATTCGGGCCGGCGACGGGCAGGTGGGCCATCTGCTCGGCACGCTTCGTTCCGAGGCCCTGCGCGGGCAGCTCGTCGGCGGACCAGAAGGTGCCGTCGAAGAACACGGCGTCGGCGCCGTCGACGGCGCGGCGGACGTCGTCGTTGATGGCGCCCACGCCGCTCAGGTAGGCGAGCGTGCGACCGGTGCGCGTCTCGCGCACGCGAATGCCGACGCTATCCTCCGGCTCGGGCGTCTTCTGACCCTCGAGGTGCACCGGCGGCTTGCCCGGCGTGACGACGGCCTCCGCCGTCAGGCCGGTCGCGCGACCTTCGACATCGACCACATCCACCCGCGCTCCGATTTTCAGCGTGCGCCAGGTGACCTGACCCGGAAACCGCTCGAGCGTGCGATAGAGCACGTTGCCGTGCGTGAAGCCGCGTTGCACGGCGTCGGTGGCATACACCGTCAGCGGGTGCGACTCACGGAGCGACAGCAGGCCGAGACAGTGGTCGAGGTCGCCGTTGGTGAGCACGATGGCCGCGATCGGTGAGTCGCGCGGTCCGCGCGGATGCAGCGCGGGAAAGCTCTCGATCTGGCTTCGGATCTCCGGCGAGCAGTTGAGCAGCATCCACGCCGGGCTTCCATCCGCGCTCACCGCCACGCACTCCTGCGTGCGAGCACGGGCGCGGATGGTGCCTTCGCGGACGCCGCGACAGTTCGAGCAGCCGCAGTTCCACTGCGGAAAGCCGCCGCCGGCCGCCGACCCGAGCACCCGGATGAGCAATTGTTCTCCACAGACACGACAGCCCTTCGGCCGACCGTGAGGCCGGCGCGAAGGGCTGCCGGTGTCGCCGAAGCGCGTCAGGGACTAGAAGCGGTCGTCTTGCTCGGGACCGAAATCATCCTGATAGGAATTGATCTCGGCGTCCATTCGGACTTCCGCGAAATCGGGTGCTTCCCACGTCATCGCTCTACCTCCCGCATGCGGTCACAGCACACCGAGGGCGTCCCCTCGATGATCGAAATGCTACGTGGATGGGGGCTTGGTCGTCAAGTGGCGCGCGCCAGGCGAGCGACCTTGCCGCCCTGGGTCGCACGCTCGCGCTCGCTGCGCGCGCCGGCCTCGGCCGTCTCTGAGCTGGCGGCGGTGCAACGGTCAGCCGGGGTGTCCCCGACCGCTCCTGTCGCCGCTCACTTGCTCGCGGCGGCGTCACCACCACTGGGAAAGCGCGCCGCGTAGTACGCCAGCGTGTCGAGTTCTTCCGGCGTGACCTGGCGTACCGCCTCGCCCATCGCCATCGTGTAGCCGGTCCGCTCACCCGACTTGAAGCCGCGCAGCGTCATCTGCAGATAGTCCTCGCGTTGACCGGCGATGCGCGGCACCTGCTGGCCGCCGGCGAAGTCGGCGCCGTGGCAGAAGACGCACTTGTGCTGCTGCGCCAGCTCGGCGCCTTTCTTCATGCGTGCCGCATCGGGCGGCGTCTCCGGCGGCGGCGCCGGCACCGCCGGCAGCGTGCCGATGAAGTTCGCGAACCCTTGCAGGTCGGCGTCGCTCATCGGCTTGGCGACCGCGGTCATCGGCTCGTTCTTGCGCCGGCCTTCACGGAACAGGAACAGCTGTGTGATCGCATAAAACGAATGCTGTCCGGCCAGTACCGGCGTGCCCGGCATGTCGCTGCGGCCATTGGCGCCGTGGCAGGCCGCGCACAGCGTGGCGAAGCGCTGCGCGTAGAGGTCGGCGGGGCTGGCCGCCTTGCCGCTGCGCGGCTTGCTCTGCGCCCCGGCTGGTGAGGCGAGGGCCAGCAAGGTCGCCGCGAAGACGGCAAGGCGGGCCAAGCCCGTCATTCACTCACTTGCCGCCGTAGCTGATCCGGTAAATCGCTCCGGCGTGGTCGTCGCTGATCAGCAGCGAGCCGTCCTTCATCACCAGGAAGTCCACCGGCCGGCCGAGGTAGTTGTTGTTCTCGACGAAGCCGGTCATGAACGTCTCCAGCCGCGCGCCGCCCTTGCCGTCCGGCATCGCGACCTGGATGTCGGCGTACTTCTTCGTGCGGTTCCACGGGCCATGTCGCGCGATGAACATCGCGCCCTGGTACTTGGCCGGGAACATCTTGCCGGTGTAAAACTTCAGCCCCAGCGAGCCCGCGTGCGGCCCGAGCAGCGCCGCGGGCTTCTGGTAGTCGTCGCACGACTTGCCCCAGCCGAACTCGGGATCGGGGATGTTGCCCTGGTGGCAGAACGGGAAGCCGAAGTGCTGCTTGCCCGGTCTGGTGACCACGTTCAGCTCGTCGTTGGGCAGCTCCTCGCTGAACCAGTCGCGCCCGTTGTCGGTGAACCACAGGTTGCCGGTCTTGGGGTCGAAGTCGAAGCCGACCGTGTTGCGCACGCCCGAGGCGATGGTCTCGACGTCCGAGCCGTCGAGGTTCATCCGGAAGATCTTGGCCCACTCGCCCGGATCGCAGAGGTTGCACGGGGCACCCACGGCGTAATAGAGCTTGTTGTCCCTGATGCGCAGGTACTTCCAGCTGTGGTCCGTGCCGCCCGGCAGCTTCTCGTAAATGACCTTGGGCTCCCCGAGCTTATCGAGGTTGGCCTCGACGTCGTCGTAACGCATGATCTTCGTGTTCGTCGCCAGGTACAGAGCGCCCTTGTGGATCTCGATGCCGGTGGCCAGCGGCGTGTTGTCGATGATGACCTTCGCCTCGTGCTTGCCGCTCTCGGGGATCACGTACACCTTGTTGGCGACGAACAGCGAGCTGACGAAGATGTTGCCCTTCTCGCCCTGGCGCAGGCCGCGCGCGTCGAGCACGCCCGAGGCCCAGACCTCCGCCTTGAACCCCGGCGGCAGCTTGAACTTCTTGACCGGCAGCTGATCGGCCGGCGTCGGCACCGGGAACGCCGGCACCGGCGCCATCTTCATGGCCGCATCGGTCTTCGGCCGGCCTTTGGCCCAGCCGGGTTCCTCCTGGGCCTGCGGTGCCGACGCCGCGCCCACCGTGCAGAGCACGCCGAGCGCGAGCAGCGAACGCATGACTGGCAGGGTTCGTGGCATCGTGTGTCTCCTTCTGTGTTGATTGTGAGACCGGGGACGGGACGGAAGGCGCGGTTTCCCTCGGCGAATGGTGGCATATGTAAACGCCCCGCGACCGGCTTCTGTCAAGCCGCATCGCGCGGTCGCCGTACCTTGCGTCCTACCATTGCCTGGTTGACCATCAGCCGCGCCGCGCGGGTGTCGGCCAACCGCCGCTCGACACGCGCGGCGGCGCCGGCGAAGCCGAGATGAAACGGCCACGGATGGAAACCCTGGTGCAGCTCCACGTCGAGACCGGCGGCCACACAGGCGCGGTCGAGCTCGTCCCAGCCGACGAAGTTCTCGACGCCCTGGAACGGTCGCAACCGCAGGCGGCTCGCCAGGCGGACGATGGGCTGCCACGCGCGGTTCGGCGTGGTGATGACCAGGATGCCGCCCAGCTTGACCACGCGCGCCAGCTCTTCCACCGCGCGCGCGGGCGCCAGGGTGTGCTCGAGCATCTCGCTCGCGATCACCACGTCGAAGCTGTTGTCGCGAGCCGGAAGACGGCACGCATCGGCCACGACGCCGTGCCCGCCGCCGCGCGCGCGGGCCAGCGCCACCAGCCGGGGGCCGATGTCGACGCTGACGACTGTCGCTCCGCGGCGCGCAGCCGCCGCCGAAAAGACGCCGTAGCCGCAGCCGGCATCGAGCACGCGCGCGTTGGCGAGCGACACGCCGCCGAGGCACTCGTCGAACACGACGCTGAGGCGCCGGCGCACGTCGGCGGGGTGATCGAGCCCCTCGAAGCGGTCCGCGATGCGTTCGTAGAAATTGGCGGCCGAGGCGCGCGTCACGGCGCCGGATCGCCGCCCGGCGGATCGTCCGCCACGCCGCGCACGCTCCGGACGAGATAGACGGGTCGGCGCTTGACCTCCTGGAAGATGTAGCCGACGTAGATGCCGACCAGGCCGACGGCGATCATCAACGAAGCCCCGACAATGAGGATCATGAACATGAGGGAGCTCCAGCCCGGAACGAGCAGGTGCTGGCGACCGAGGAACCAGAAGCTCAGTACGTAGATCGCCTCGGCCACGGCCAGCAGGAGGAACCCGATCCCGACGACGATCGCGATGCCGAGCGGCACCAGCGAGAACGAGAACGTCGCGTCGGCGGCGAAGCGCAGCATGCGGCCGAGCGAGTACTTTGCGCGTCCGGCGATTCGCGGCTGCTCGGCGTAGGGCAGCACCACCGTGCGAAAGCCGGTCCATGCCACCATGCCGCGGAGGAAGCGATGGTACTCGCGCATGCGGCGGAGCGCCTCGACCACCGGGCGGGCCAATAGCCGGTAGTCTGCCGAGCCGTCGGTGAGTGGAGTGTCCCCGATGCGGGCGAGCAGCCGATAGAAGCCACGCGACGTCCAGCGCTTCACGCGCGTTCGCGGTGCGCTCACGCGCTGGGTCAGGACCACGTCGTACCCCGCCAGATGAAGCTCGATCATCTCCGAAATGAGCTCCGGCGGATGCTGCCCGTCGCCGTCGAGCGTCACCACGACGTCACCGGCGGCGTGGTCGAGTCCGGCCGTCAGCGCGGCCTGATGCCCGAAGTTCCGGGTGAGCTGGAGGACGGTCGTGCCGGTGTCGTCGTCGGCGAGCTTCGCCAGCTCGTACGCCGTGCCGTCGACGGACCCGTCGTCGACGTAGCAGATTCGCACCGCGTGCGCGCGCCGTAGCAGCGTCACCACGTCCATGAGCCGCCGGTGGAACTCGCCGAGGCCTTGCTCCTCGTTGTAGAGCGGGACGACGATGTCGATCGTGAGGCGCCGGCCGTCAGCCGCCATGACGCATTGTCGCCGCGATCGGGCGCGCGTGCACGAGCCGGTGGACCTGCCAGCCGTACGTAAAGGTGCGTCGTTCGATGAGGCCGCGCTCGGTCGGGCAATAGGTCGGATCGAGGATCGGTGCCACAGCCACGCGGCAGAGCAGGCGTCCGATCCCGAATTCCAGGATGCCGACGCGCTGCGTGGTCTCGTAGACGCGCTCGGCGGCGCCTGACGCGATAAGCCCGTCGAGCATCGCGCGGTCCTGGCGCACGGCCGCCTCGTGCAGCGCAATGCGCACCGTCGGCCGCGGCGGGTTGGCCATCTCTGGCGTGACCAGGAACGTCTCGCCCTGATGCCCGGGCGCGGTGGTGGGGCGGACGAACGCGATGTCGGGGCGTCGCTTCATCTCCACCAGGTGCATCGGCAGCTCGAAATGGTACTCGTTGATGGGCGACATGTTGAGCGCGACGCGGCTGTCGCGAGGGAGCCCGCCAAGAACATCGACGAGCTGTCCGTTGGCCCGGTCCACGACGAGCTGCACGCGGGCGTCGGCGGCGGCGTTGATGCCCGCCGACACCCAGAGCAGAGCGCAGGCCGTCAGCGTCGGCCACGCGAGCGGCGTCACCGCGCGGTCACGCCACAGATCGCCGACGACGATGCCGGCGACCCACGCCGCGCCCAGCGTGAACGGCAACAGGTAGTACTCGAACGTCGCCGGCCAGGGCAGGTACACGGCGAGCCAGCCGAGCATCCAGATGGATGCATAGAGCAGCGGCCCTCGCGTCCGGTCACGCACCAGTCCAACGGCGACGAGCGGCAGCAGGAACGCGAAGTCCCGCACGAGCCACGCCATGATCCGGAAGAGCGCCGGTCCGACGGTGGCCGCGTCGAACGCGTACGCGCGCGTGTACCAACCCTCGCCGAGCGGTAACGCGGCATAGCGCCATCGCAGGACAGCGAACGCCGCCGCCGACACGATGGCGACACCGAGGTAGCTGGCGGCAAAGCGAGCAGCGCACGGATGACCAGGCTTCGCTCGCCGCTCGATCACGAGCCAGCCGAGGGCGATCGGTGCGAGCACGACGCTCGTCTCCTTGGTGGCGTGCGCGAACAGCAACGCCACGCCGGCCCCCGCCGTCCAGCCCGCGCGGCCGAGGGATCCGCGCGCGCGGGCGGCCGCCGTCGCCGTGCACAGAAGTGACAGCGCGATCCACGCGAGCTGCAACGGCTCGGCCTTGGACAGCGTGTAAAAGCTCTCGACGGCCGGACCGGAGAGCGCGAAGGCGACGGCGGCGATCGTCACCGCGACCCGCGTGTCACCGGCCAGCCGCACGAGATGCGCGAGCATCGCGAGGAGGCTGGCCAGCACGGCCGCGTTCACGACGAAGAAGGCCAGCGGCCGCGTGCCGACAACACTCCAGATGACCGAGTAGGTGAGCCAGTACGCCGGAAAGAAGCGCCCGGTCTCCGGAATGAGGTGGAGCACGCTCGCCCAGCGACCGTGCACCTCGCGTCCCGTCTGCACCGTGAGGCCGTCATCGAGCAGCCCGAACTGCGCCGACGTGAGCCTGGGCAGCATGACGAGCACGGCCAGCGCCAGCGGCCCGAGCGCGCGCATTCGGTTAGCCCTTCACGGCTCCGGCGGCCAGGCCTTCGACCATCCAGCGGTGGATGAACATGTAGAGCGTGACCACGGGCACGGTCGTGAGGACCGACGCCGCCATGAGCTGCCCCCAGTGAAACACGTCGCCGTAGATCAACAGATTGAGACCCACCGGCACCGTGATCATCGTCTCGTCCTGGATGAAGATCAGCGCGTAGAGGAACTCGTTCCACGACAGCGTGAAGGCGAAGATCGCGGAGGCCACGATGCCCGGCGCGGCCAGCGGCAAGAGCACGCGCACGAGGGCCTGCGGGCGCGTGGCACCGTCGACCAGCGCCGCCTCTTCCAGCTCCGTCGGGAGCGCCTTGAAGAAGCCGATCAGCAGCCACGTACAGAACGGGACCGTGAACGTCGGATACGCGAGAAAGAGCGCGAAGAGCGAGTTCGTCGTGCCGAGCTCGGCCAGCACGCGATAGAGCGGGATGAAGAGGAGGGCGGGGGGCACGAGGTAAAGGACGAGGATCAGCGTGGCGATGACCTCGCGCCCGGGAAAGCGCAGGCGGGCCACCGCGTAGCCGCTCAGGCCGGCGACGATCGTCGTGATCAGCGTGACCACGATGGCGGTCACCACGCTGTTGCGGAACCAGAGCGGAAATCGCGTGTCGAGCCAGAGACCGGTGTAGTTCTCCCACGTGAACGGGCGCGGCACGTAGATCGACTGGGCGAACTGGATCTGCTCGTACGTCTTGAACGACATGCTCGCGATCCACCAGAACGGCACCACGACGAGCAGGACGAAGGCGACGAGTCCGGCGGCGGTGGCGAGCTTCCACGCCTTCACGCCGTCCGCTCCCGCAAGAGATAGCGGCTCACCAGCGCGATAGCGGCGATGAGTAGCGGCACCGCGAAGATGGAGATGGTCACGCCGCGTCCCCAGCGCAGCTGGTTGAAGGCCACCTCGTAGGAGTAGGTCGCGAAGACCTGGGTGGCCGTGCCGGGCCCGCCGCGCGTCATCACGTAGATGATGTTGAAGTCGTTCAGCGTGAAGATGAACGTCAGCAGCGTGGTCACGATGATCACGTGCTTGAGCCCCGGCACGGTGACGTGCCAGAAGCGCCGCCACGAGCCGGCGCCATCGACCGATGCGGCCTCGTAGAGCTCGCCCGGGATGGATTGCATGCCGGCCAGATACGACACGCCGAAGAACGGAAAGCCGCGCCACCAGTTGGCGATCACCACGGCGGCCATGGCGCCCTCGGGCGTGGCCATGAACGCGATGGGCCGTGCGAGCAGCCCGGCATCGAGCAGCACGCTGTTGAAGAATCCCCGCCCGGGAAAGGCGTCGAACATCCACCGCCACGTCAGCGCGATGATCACGGTCGACGTGATCCAGGGCAACAGCATCAACCCCCGAAAGAAGTTCCGCCACCGCCACGTCGCATGCAGCACGAGCGCCATGCCCAGCCCCGTGACGATCTTCAGCGCGACCGAAACCACGGTGAACACGAGGCTGTTCTTGACGACGGTCTGGAACGCGTCGTCGTTGGCGAGGTACACGTAGTTGCGGAGCCCGACGAACCGCTCCGGATATCCCACGAGCTTGTCGGTGAACGACAGCCACACCGCGCGATAGATCGGGTAGACGATCAGCGCAACGACGAGGACGAGCAACGGCAAGAGAAGCAACAGCGCGAGGCCGCCGTCATGCCTGCGTCGCGGCCGCGGCCGGGGAGGATGCCCGGCACGCGTTGCGCTATCGCGCCGCCGCGATGGCCTACGCCCCGAGCGTGTCGTAGATCTCCTTGATCTTCTTGTCCTCCCACTCGACCGCCTGATCGACCGACCACTTGTCGACGATCACCTTCGCCGGCGCATCGGTGAGCACGTTGCTCGCCTGCACCTCGGCGGCAGCCGCCGTGACGGGCCCCGGCCAGCCGGTCGCGACGAACCATT
>DASTCJ010000169.1:0-11188 GCA_035605575.1 Candidatus Methylomirabilota bacterium | reverse complement strand
GCCGGGCAGCTGCTTGATCTTCTTCTGCTCGGCCGGCGGCAGCTCGTAGAGGTCCTTGTCGACCGGCTTGCCCGGATCGATCTTGTTGGCGATGCCGTCGAGGCCGGCCATCACGCACGCCGAGAACGACAGGTACGGGTTGCAGGTCGGGTCCGGCGTGCGGAACTCGATGCGCTTGGCGCCTTCCGACTTCGAGTACATCGGAATACGGATGGCGGCCGAGCGGTTGCGCTGGCTGTAGACGAGGTTGATCGGCGCCTCGTAGCCAGGCACCAGTCGCTTGTACGAGTTGGTGGACGGCGCGATCAGCGCCAGCAGCGCCGGCGCGTGCTTGAGGATGCCGCCGATGTAGTAGAGGCAGTTCTTCGAGATGTCCGCGTAGCCGCCGCGCTCGTAGAAGAGGTTCTTGCCGCCCTTCCACAGCGACTGGTGCGTGTGCATGCCGGAGCCGTTGTCCTGGAAGAGCGGCTTCGGCATGAACGTCGCGGTCTTGCCCCACTTCCGCGCGGTGTTCTTCGCGCAGTACTTGTACCAGAGAACTTTATCGGCCATCTTCGTCAGCGTGTCGTAGCGCATGTCGATTTCGGTCTGCCCACCCGTTGCAACTTCATGGTGGTGGACTTCAACACGCACGCCCACGCTCTCGAGCGCGAGCACCATGTCCGACCGGATGTCCTGGAACTTGTCCATCGGCGGAACCGGGAAGTAGCCCTGCTTGTAGCGCGGCTTGTAGCCGAGGTTCGGCCGATCCGGCGAGCCCTCGAGCCCGCTGTTCCACGCGCCCGCCTCGGAGTCGATGAAGTAGTAGCCGCTGTGATAGTTCTGGTCGAAGCGGATCGAGTCGAAGAAGAAGAACTCGAGCTCGGGGCCGATGTACACGGTGTCAGCCACGCCCGTCTTCTTGACGTAGGCCTCGGCCTTCTGCGCGATGTAGCGCGGATCGCGCGTGTACGGCTTGCCCGTCACCGGATCCTTCACGTTGCAGATCAGCACGAGCGTCGGCACCGCCGTGAAGGGATCCATGACGGCCGAGCTCGGATCGGGGATCAGGAGCATGTCCGACTCGTCGATCGTCTGGAAGCCGCGAATCGAGGAGCCGTCGAAGCCCAGCCCGTCCTCGAAGATGTCCTCGCGCAGCTCCGAGACCGGAATCGAGAAGTGCTGCCAGAGGCCCGGCAGGTCGATGAAGCGGAGATCGACGATCTTGGCGCCTTTCTCCTTGGCCAGCTTGAGGACGTCCTTCGGGTTCATTCGCTGCTCCTTCTCCCTCTCCAGTTGAGTGTGGCGAAAAACTCGGAGCCGACGGCGCCATCCCGCGCCGTCGGCCCGAATACCCTAAGCGAACTGCTCAGGCGAAATCAAGGCGGCCTAGTGCACCGGCCGCGGCTTCGGCTCCGCGGCGCGCATGGCCTCGGCGAAGGCGCCAGTCGGGCTCGAGAACTCGCCGTATTGACCGCCGCCCATGGCATACGCGGTCTCCGAATGCTGCGAGAGATCGAGACCCGCGATCTCGTCCTCGGCGCTGACGCGCAGGCCGACGAGCGCATCCACGACCTTCAGGATGACGTAGGTGGCCACGATGGCGAGCGCGTAGGTCGCCGCGATGGCCACGATCTGCGTCCACAGCTGCCCGGGGTTGCCGAAGAAGAGACCGTCGCCGCCGCCGTCGTTCACCGCCTTGGACGCGAAGAGCCCGGTGGCGATGGCGCCCCACGTTCCGCCCACGCCGTGCACGCCGACCACGTCGAGCGAGTCGTCATAGCCGAGCTTCGACTTGAAGTTGCACGCCGCATAGCACAGCGCGCCGGCGACGGCGCCGATGATGATCGACGACACCGGTCCCACGTAGCCCGAGGCCGGTGTGATGGCGACGAGGCCGGCCACGGCGCCGGAGGCCGCGCCGAGCACCGTCGGCTTGCCGCGCGTCATCCACTCAGTGAACATCCAGCCGAGCGCCGCCGCCGCCGCACCGGTGTTCGTGGCCAGGAACGCGCTGGCGGCCAGCCCGTTCGCCTCGAGCGCGCTGCCCGCGTTGAAGCCGAACCAGCCGAACCACAAGAGTCCCGCGCCCATCACCGTCATCGGCAGGTTGTGCGGCTGCATCGGCTGGTGCCCGTAGCCGCGGCGCTTGCCGAGCACGATCGCGCACACGAGCGCCGACACGCCGGACGAGATGTGGACGACGGTCCCGCCCGCGAAGTCGAGCGCGCCGAGCTTCTTGAGCCAGCCACCATCACCCCACACCCAGTGCGCGAGCGGGTCGTACACGATGGTCGCCCACAGCACGGTGAAGAGGAGGAACGCCGAGAACTTCTTGCGCTCGGCAAAGGCACCGGTGATGAGCGCCGGCGTGATGATGGCGAACATCATCTGGAAGAGCATGAAGGCCTGGTGGGGAATCGTCTTCGAGTACGCGTCGAAGGGCTCGGCGCCGACGCCGCGCAAGCCGATCCAGTCGAGGCCGCCGATGATGCCGCCGCGATCGGGACCGAAGGCGAGGCTGTAGCCCCAGAGGACCCACTGGATCGAGATAATGGCCATGATGATGAAGGACTGCATGAGCGTCCCGAGCGCGTTCTTCTGCCGCACCATGCCGCCGTAGAACAGCGCGAGCCCCGGTGCCGTCATCAACAGCACGAGCGCGGAGGAGGTCAGCATCCACGCCGTGTCGCCCTTGTCGATCTTCGAGGCCGCCGTCGGCGCCGGCGCGGCCGGCGTCCCCGTCACGGCCGGCGCGGCCGGTGCCGCCGGCTGCTGGGCCATCACTACCGTGGCGGTGGCGCCGAGCACGAGCATCGTTGCCAGTGCGAGACTGAGTCGCTTCACGAGACTCTCCTTTCGCTGCGTTGACCTAGAGGGCCGACTGATCTCGCTCGCCGGTCCGGATGCGGATGGCCGTCTCCACGGGCGTCACGAAGATTTTCCCGTCGCCGATGTTGCCTGTCTTGGCCGCCGCCGCCACGACCTCGGCGACCTTGTCGACGAAGTGATCGGGGACGACGACCTCGACCTTGATCTTCGGGAGGAAATCGACGGTGTATTCACCGCCGCGATAGAGCTCCGTGTGGCCCTTCTGGCGCCCGAAACCGCGCACCTCGGACACCGTCATGCCGATGACGCCAATGCCCGTGAGGGCTTCCTTGACGTCGTCGAGCTTGAACGGCTTGATGATGGCCTCGATCTTTTTCATCGCGTTCCTCCTTGAAGGCGTCTGAGCAACGGGCATGCCTGACCCGATTGGAGCGGACGCGCCGGGAATCGCAGACTTAGCCGAAGCCGCGCGCCGCGGCCATGCTCAAACGTTAAGCAGACGCGAGCGCGCTGCTCAGCTTTCGGGCGGCGCTACGAGCGGCGGGCGCCGACGAGCAGCACGACGGCGCCGACGGCGACGACGGCCACGCCGAGCAGCGCCCCGAAGCCCGTGTACGCGAGGCTCGAGTACAGCAGGTAGGCGCAGGTCGCGCAGAACACGAGCGGGGTCAGCGGATAGAGCGGGACGCGGAACGGCCGCGGACGGTCCGGCTCGCGCCGGCGGAGGACGAACAGCGCGATGCCGGCGAGCAGGATGAACGCCCAGAACACCGGCGCGGTGTACTCGACCATCGTCTCGAATCCACGACGCGTGAACGCGCCGACGACGATCAGGAGCAGCGCGATGACGGCCTGGACGAGCAGGGCGTTCACCGGCGCCTGCCGCCCGGCGTGCCAGCGACCGAGCAGACGGAACGGCGCGAAGTCGCGGCCGACGGCGTAGGCGCTGCGGGCGCCCGTGAAGACGGTGGCGTTGATCGAGGTCAGCGTAGAGATCACCACCATCAGGCTCACCACCACCGCCGTCGCGCGGCCGGTCGTGCGCTCGAGCAGGTCGGCGGCCGGCGCCTTCGAGCCGGCGAGCGTGGCCAGCCCGAGGCCGCGCACGAGCCCGATGTTGACAACGACGTAGAGCGCGGTGACGACGACGATGCTCAGCACGAGCGCCCGCGCCATGTTGCGCTCCGGCGCGCGCACCTCGGCCGAGACGTAGGAGGCCTCGTTCCAGCCGCCGTACGTCAGGAGCACGAAGACCATGACGAGGCCGAAGCCGGCGCCGCCCGCCGACGACGCCGCGGCGGCGGGCGCCGCGCTCGGCCCGAGGAGTCCGACGAACGCGACGAGCAGGACGCCGAGGACCTCGATGGAGGTCAGAAGATTCTGGGCGAACGCCGCCTTCGGCGCGCCGGCCATTTGCAACACCGTGAGGGCGGCGACGACGCCGCCGGCGTAGAGCGGCGTCGAGTAGGCGCCGAGCGGCCGCACGGCCGAGGCATAGTCGCCGAGGACGAAGGCGAGCAGGGCGATCGACCCCGTCTGGATCACCGTGAGCCGTCCCCATGCGAACAGGAACGAGAGCCGCGGCCCGAACGCCCGCGTGAGGAAGTGATAGTCACCGCCCGCATCCGGATAGGTCGATGCGAGCTCGGCGTAGCACAGTGCGCCGATGAGCGACACGACGCCGCCGAAGACCCACGCCAGCACGAGCGTGCCGGTATCACCGACGTTGCCGGCGACCAGCGCGGGCGTCTTGAAGATGCCAGCGCCGACGACGATGCCGACGATGATCCCGACGACATCGCCGAGGCTCAGGACTGGTCGCGGTGCCGCTGGCGGCGTCGACGCGTGCGACACGGCGGACCCGGCCATGGGCACCTGCGCTAGGGACGGCGCTGCGGGATGTTGTGCTTGCGCATCTTCGAGTAGAGGGTCGGACGGCGCAAGCCGAGCAGCGCGGCGGCCGCCTGCTTGTTCCAGCGCGTCGACTCGAGCGCCTTCAGGATGGACGCCCGCTCGATCTCCTCGAGGGAGCCGGCCGGCACCTCGGACGGCGCAATGGTGGAGGCGCCGCCCGTCTCCGCGGCCGCGTGCAGCGACTCGGGCAGATCGGCCAGCGTGATCTCCTTGCCCCGCGCGATCAGCACCGCCCGCTCGATCGCGTGCTGCAGCTCGCGCACGTTGCCCGGCCAGGCGTACGAGAGCAGGCGCCGATACGCCTCCGGCTCGATCACGTCGACGGCGCGCTGGTGCTTGGCGCGATACCGGTCGAGGAACGCGCGCACGAGAATGGGGATGTCGTCGCGTCGCTCGCGCAGCGGCGGCACCGCGATGGTCACCGTGTTGATCCGGAAGTAGAGGTCCTGGCGCAGGTGACCTTCCTTCACCGCCTGCTCGGCGCTGCGGTTGGTCGAGGAGAGCAGACGGAAGTCGACGGGAATGGACTTGGCGCCGCCGAGCCGGCGCACCACGCGCTCCTCGAGCACGCGCAGGAGCTTGGCTTGCAGATCGACCGGCATCTCGGTGATCTCGTCGAGCAGGAGCGTCCCCTTGTGCGCCTCCTCGAGCAGACCGACCTTCTCGGTGGTAGCGCCGGTGAACGAGCCCTTCGTGTGGCCGAAGAGCTCGGACTCGATGAGATCCTTCGGCAGCGCCGCGCAGTTGATCTTCACGAACGGGCCGTCGCGTCGGCCAGACCGCTCGTGGAGCGCGTTGGCGATGAGCTCCTTGCCGGTGCCGCTCTCCCCGAGGATCAGCACGTTGGCGTCGGCGTCGGCCACGGAGGCGATCGTCTCCAGCACGCGGTGGATGCCCGGCGCGCTCCCGAGGATCTCGCTGTCCGCGGCCTGCTCGGCCAGCCGCCGTCGCAGCTCGGAGTTCTCGACCACCAGCTTGCGCCGCTCGAAGGCATTGCGCACGAGGCCGATCACCTCGTCGGGATCGAACGGCTTCTCGACGACGTGAAAGGCGCCCGCCCCCTTGGTCGCCTCCATCGCCTTGCGCACGGAGCCATAGGCGGTGATGACGATGACCTCGATGGCGGGATCGCGTGCCTTCAGCTCCTTCGTCAGCGTGAGGCCGTCGCCGTCCGGCAGCATGAGATCCACGATGGCCGCCTGCACGTCCGTCTGGGCCACCGCGGCCAGCGCCGTCCGCACGCTGCCCGCGAGGCGCACGCTCATTCCCTCGGACTCGAGGGTCAGCCGGAGGCCGTCGGCGATGGACGCCTCATCGTCGACGACGAGGACGGTCTGCCTCATGCCGGCGGTCCGACGGGAAGCCGCGCCGTCACGCGCGTGCCCTGGCCGAGGGCGCTGTGAATGGTGAGCTCACCGCCGTGCAAATCGATGACCGAGCGCGCGATGGCCATACCGAGACCGGTGCCCTTCGGCTTGGTCGTGAAGAACAGGTCGAACATGCGCGAGACGGTTTCCTCGGTCATGCCGCTGCCGGTGTCCTCCACGATCACCGTCAGCGACTTCGTCTCCGCGGCATAGCTGGTGGTGACGGTGAGGCGGCCGCCGGACGACAGCGACTCGAGCGCGTTCAGAATGAGATTGAGGAACGCCTTGCGCAGCTCGCGCGCGTCGAGCAGGGCGTCGGACGGACACGTCTCGTCGTAGGCCCGGAAGATCTCGATGCCCTCGGTGCCTGTGCGTGCTTCCGCGAACGACAGGCATTCGTCGAGCAGCGGGTGGATCGCGACGGGCGCGCGGTGGAGCTCCGGCGGACGGCCGAACGCGGTGATCTCCGTCACCGTCGCCGCCAGGTGATCGACCGTGCCGGAGATCTTCTGGGCGAGAGCGGCGCCGTCGGTGTCGCCGCTCTTCGTCAGACAGCCTTCGAGGTGCCGCGCGTAGAGCCGCAGGCCGGCCAGCGGATTCTTGAGCTCGTGGGCGACCTGGGTGGCCATGCGGCCGAGCGCGGCCAGCGCGCCGCTTCGCAGCCGCTCGAGCTCGTGCGTGTTGCGGATGGCCACCGCGGCCTGCGAGGAGAACAGCGCGAGCAGCTCGAGATCGTCCTCGTCGGGCTCGACACGGTCGGACGTCTCGATGACGAGCGCGCCCGCGGGTCCCTTCTGCACCACCAGCGGCGCGGCCACGATGGCCCCCGCCTCGCTGCCCGGAAACGTGGCCGGCACGCCCTTCTCCATGGCCGCGCGCGCGGCGGCCTCGAGCGCGTTCCACGACGGCGGCGGCGAGCCTGCGCTCGCCATCGGCAGCAGACGACCCTGCTGCAGCTGGAAGACGACGCAGCGCTCGGCCTCCGTCGTCTCGACCGTCGCCTGCGCCACCGCATCGAGCACGCGCTCCATGATGCCGGAGGACGCGAGCGTCTGGCCGACGGCGAGCAGCCGCTCGCGGTCGCGCGCCCACCGCCGCGTCTCGAGCGCCCGTCCGATCTTGGCGCGCAGCTCGTCGCGCACGAACGGCTTGGTGAGATAGTCGAAGGCGCCGCGCTGCACGGCGTCGACGGCCGTCTCGATGGTGCCGTGGGCGGTCATGATGAGCACGGGCAGCCGCGGCTGCCGCGCGTGCAGGGACTCCATCAGCCGGATGCCATCCATCGGCTCCATGCGCAGATCGAGGAGGGCGAGATCGTAGCGACCGGCGTCGACGTGCCGCTGCGCCTGAAGGGGATCCCCGGTGGCGGTGACGTCGAAGCCCATCGCGGTCAGGCGCATCTCGAGCACCTCGAGAATCGCCGCGTCGTCGTCGACGACGAGGACCTTCCGTGTCATCGTTTTTTCCGCTCCAGGTTGAGGTCGACTTCCTTGAGCTTCTCGAGGTCGGCGCGCAGCCGCTCGCTCTCCTGGCGGAGGCGCCCGAGCTCGCCGTCGCGCGCGGCCAGCTCGGCGCGCACCCGCGCCAGCTCGCCATCGCGCGCGGCCAGCTCGGCGCGCAGGCGCGCCAGCTCCGCGCGGCCGGTGGCGATGGACGCGACGGTCTCCCGTGTCCTCAGCGCGCGCGGCGCCGCCGCGTCGTTCGGGTAGCGGGCGAGGAACTCGTCGTACGCGCGCAGGGCCGGCTCGTACTGCTGGCGATCGGCGAGCCGATCCGCGCGGGCCAGCAGCGAGGCGGAGGCGGAGCCGTCGAACGGCCACTCCGCACTCGCGCAGCCGCCGACGACGACGGCGAGCACGCTCAGCACGACCAGGCGCGTCATGCCGTTGCCCGCGGGAGAAGCACGCTGAAGCGACTGCCCTTGCCCTCGTTCGACTCGACCGTCACGCGGCCGTGGTGCGCCTGCACGATGCCGCGCACCACGGCCAGTCCCAGCCCCGTGCCGCCGCGGTCGCGATGCGCCTGCCGCCAGGAGTCGAAGATGTGTGGCAGCGCGGCGGCGGGGATGCCGACGCCGGAGTCTTCGACCTGCACTTCGAGCTCTTCTCCCGCGTCGACGAGCCGGACGGCGACCCGTCCGCCACGCGGGGTGAAGCGCACGGCGTTGGCCACGAGATTCACCACGACCTGCAGCAGTCGATCCTCGTCGCCGACGCAGTCGAAGCGGGTGCCGACTCGCTCGCGCTCGAGGGTCAGGCCGGCCTCCTCCGCCTGCGGTCGGAGCTCCTCCACCGCCCGGCCAACCACCTGCGCCATGTCGACCGACGCGCGCGCGAGCGGCAGCACACCCGCGCGCAGGCGGCTGAGCTCCAGGATCTGGTTCACCAGGCGGAGCAGGCGGTCGGTGGAGCGGCTGATCAGCGTGACCAGCCGCGTCTGCTTGGCGTTGAGCGGTCCGGGCACGCCGTCCCGTAAGAGGTGAGCCGCTTCACGCACGGAGGTGAGCGGCGACCGCAGCTCGTGCGACAGCGTGGCGAAGAATTCCTCCTTCGTCTCGTCCACCCGCCTCAGCTGCGCGGCCATGGCGTTGAAGGACCGCGCCAGCGCGCCGATCTCGTCGCGCGCCGAGGCGTCGATCGGATCGCGGAAGGACCCGGCGGCCACGGCCGCCGTGGCTTCCGACAGCCGCCGCAGCGAGGACGTCATGCGAAACGCGAGCACGCCGGTGCCGATCAGCGCGAGGACGACGGCGGTGCCGACGGCGGTCATGACGCCGGTCCACGTGCGCGTCTCGAGACGCGCCGCCTCGGCCTGGGCCGCCGACACGCGCGCGTACGTCGCCTCGACGAGACCGTCGAGCGCGCGCTCCACCCGCTCGGCCTCCGGCCGGGCGTCGAGCTCCGCCGGTGACTTGCGATCCTTCAGCAGGCGGGCGTGCTCGGCGGCGGCGCCGGTCCGGTACGCGTCGAAGGCAGTAGAGGCCTCGGCGAGATGCGCCCGCTCACGCGTGGTGTGGACGAGATCGCCGAGACGATCGAGGCCATGTCGCACGCGCGTGGCCCGTTCTTCCCACAGCGCGCCGTAGCGCGGATCGCGGAGGATCAGCACCCGGGCCTCGAGCCGCGCAAGCGCGCCGAGCTCTTCGTGCAGCGCGCTGGTGAGCCGCAGCGCAGGAACGGTCTCGGTCGTAATCTCACGGTTGACGGATACCAGACGACCGACGGCGCGCAGGCTCAGGACGCCCACGCCGGCGAGCACGGCGATCACCAGCGAAAATGTGAGAAAGATCTTCGAGGCCAGCCGCATGACGTCGGCTCCCTACCGCCCCGCCGCAGACGCCAGCACGGCCGCCGGGAGTGCCGGCGTGAAGAGCGCCACAGGCGACAGGGTGCAACGTTTCGCCGTTTTGAGCAAGTATGTTGGGCCGTCAGGCCCCATCGGCCAGCTCGGACCAGACGTTGCGCCCACGGGTCTCGCGGAGCAGCAGACTCAGGCCCGCCGCGGCCAGTACGAAGGCCGCGCAGATGGCGAAGGCCGCCCGGTACGCCTCCACGGGATAGGCGCGGGCGCCGCCCGCCATCGTACCCGTCCACCGCGCGTCCAGCACGGCTCCGACCGGTCCCTGGGTCAGCGCGGCGCCAACGAAGCCACCGAGGTTCGTCACCGCCACCGCCACACCGGCGAGCTCGGGCGGGTTGACCTCGCGTCCGATCGGCCACGTCAGCACGAAGGCCGCCCCGAAGAGCCCGATGGCGAAGAGCAACAGCGCGACCATCCACAGCGGGACCGCTCCGAGGGTCGCCACGAAGGTGGCCCAGACGGCGAACAGCGCCGCGCAGAGCGCCGTGTACGGGAGCTTGCGCCGGCGCAGCACGGAGTCCGACACGTAGCCGGTCAGCGGCGCGGCGACGATGAGGGCCAGGGAGGTGAGCGCGGCCATCGACGCCGCGCGCGTCGTCGGCAGACCGTGCACGTCGCGCAGATAGGGCACCGCCCACAGATAGAGGTTCGCGACGGATGCATAGAGGAAGAAGAACGCGAGAAACGGCGGCCACGTGTGGGCGTTGCCGAGCACGCGCCCCATGCCGCCGAGCACCGCGCGCAACGACGGCCGAGGAGCGCGCGCCGCCGCGGCCGGGGCGTTGCGCACGGCCACCAGACACAGTCCCGCACACACGAGCGTGAGGAGGCCAATGACCCAGAACGCGCCGCGCCAGCCGACGAGCGCGACCAGCGCGGCCAGCGGCGCGGTGGCCACGAGCGCACCGGCCACGCCGACGGTCGCGGTGACGGCCGACATGACGCCGAAGCGCTCCGGCGGAAACCACGCGGCGGCGATCTTCAGCGCCCCGATGAAGGTCACCGTCGCGCCGAGGCCGACGGCGAAGCGTCCGGTGAACAGCGTCGCCGTGCTCGCGGCCACACCCATCAGCATGGTGCCGCCGCCCATGACCGCGCCGCCCACGGCGAGCATGCTCCGGACGCCGAAGGCATCGATCAAGAGCCCGGCCGGCACCATGAACCCCGCGTACGAATAGAAATAGGTCGCGGACAAGAGGCCGAGCACGGCGCCCGTCACGCCGAAGGCATCCATCAGCTCGTGCGCGATCACGCCCGGCGCCGCGCGGTGAAAGAAGGCAATGAGGAAGAGCGCCGCCGGCAGCGACCACATGCGCCAGGCCGCCGCCGTCGACGCGCGCGTGGCGCCGCTCACTCGACGGTTGCAGAGACGGGCGCCAGCCGCTGGCACCAGACGGCGAGGATCGACAGCGCGGCCGGGGTGACGCCGGGGATGCGTGAGGCCTGTCCGAGCGAGCGCGGGCGAACAGCGCCGAGCCGCTCCCGCATCTCGGTGGAGAGACCCGGCACGGCGGCGTAGTCCACGGCATCGGGAATGCGCCGGCTCTCCTCGGCCTTGAAGCGCGCGACATCGGCCAGCATGCGACGGACGTAACCGTCGTAGCGCGCGGCGATCTCCACGTCGCGGACGAGCAAAGCGTCGTCCATCGGCTCGGGATCCTCGGCCAGGATGTCGGCGTAGCTCGCGCCCGGGCGGCGCAGCCGCTGCAAAAGCGACGTGCCGCTCTCGCGCGTGC
>DASTCJ010000115.1:0-2475 GCA_035605575.1 Candidatus Methylomirabilota bacterium | reverse complement strand
CGGAAGCGGGCGCCGGCGCGCTCCGCGCGCTTCACGAGCTCCACGCAAATCGATCCACTGTTGCTGTGCAGCGTGATGCGCTGCAGCACCGAGCGGCGGATCAGTCGATAGTCGCAGTCCACGTCGTCGATCGGCAGCCAGAACGCCCAGCGCGTGACGAACTTGTGCAGGTTGCCGATGAACACGCGGTAGGCCGGATCGCTGCGCGACATCTTCATGCCGTTGACGAAATCGGTGTCGTCCACGAGCAGCGCCAGCATGATCGGGATTTCCTTCACGTCGTACTGCCCGTCGCCGTCGGTGTAGAACACCAGGTCCTTCGTGGCCGCCGCGAACCCCGAGCGCAGCGCCCCGCCGTATCCGCGATTGACCGGATGCGTGACGACCTTGAGCCCCGGCAGTTCCTGCGCGAGCCCGGCGAGCACCGCGGCGCTGCGGTCACGCGAGCCGTCGTTGACGACGATGATCTCGTAATCGCCGGTGAGGCACCGCAATTGCGCGTCGGTTTCGCGGACCAGGCCGGCGATGGTGCTCTCGTCGTTGTAGCAGGGGAAGAACGCGGAGATCGAGGGCCGCGTGCCCCTGGTCGGCTGCATGGGACGGGGACTGTAACTCAACTGGGTGGGCGATGCACATACGGCCTGGACACCAGGCGCCACGGCATCCAGATCGACTCGGCGATCACGCCTCCCGAGAGCTTCGACGCGCCCTGCCGGCGCTCGACGAACGTGATTGGCACCTCGACGATGGTGGCGCCGGCGCGGTGCGCCTCGAACGCCATCTCCACCTGGAACGCGTAGCCGTCCGAGGCGATGGTCGAGAGAGGCAGGCGCGCCAGCAGCTCGCGGTGCCAGCAGCGGAACCCGCTCGTGCAGTCCTGGATGCGCAGGCCGGTGACCGCGCGCACATACCGGTTGGCGAACACGCTCAGCCAGAGGCGGCGGAGCGGCCAGTTGCGGACCGTGCCGCCCGGCACGTAGCGCGAGCCGATCACGAGATCTGCCGACGTGGCGGCTTCGATCAGGCGCGCGAGATCGGCTGGGTCGTGCGACAGATCGGCGTCCATCTGGCACACGAAGCGCGCGCCGGTGCGGATGACGGCCTGCATCCCGTCCACGTAGGAGCGCCCCAGCCCGCGCGGGCCGGTGCGGTGCATCACGGTGAGGCGCCCGCTGCTTGCCGCCGCGAGCTCCTCGGCCAGCGTGCCGGTGCCGTCGGGCGATCCGTCGTCCACGATCAGGACCTGCAGGCCGTCGATAGCGAGCAGGCGCGGGACGAGCAGCGGGAGGTTCTCGCGCTCGTTGTAGGTCGGCACCACGACGAGCACGTCGCTCGCGTCCGGCTTGTCCACCGTAGCTTCAGCGAAGGTGGACAGCGGAGGCTCCTGTGCGCGCAGCCGTCAGCAGCTGTTCGACGACGCCGTCCCACGTGATGAGCCGCGCGCGCGCGTAGCCTGCCTCGCCGAGCCTGGCGGCGGCGCCCGCGTCGGACGCAAGACGCGCGACGGCGCCGGCCACCGCCTCGGGCGCGGGCGCCGCCACGAGCCCGTTCACGCCGTCCTCGACGAACTCGAGCGGCCCGCCGGAGTCGGTGGTCGTGACGACGGGCTTGCGGGCGAGAAAGGCTTCGAGCGTCACGTAGCCGTAGTCTTCCTCGAACGGCGTGAAGAGCAGCGCCCGGGCGCCGGCCAGCAGCTCGATCAGTTCCGCGTCGTCGACGCGTCCGGCCAGCCGCACGCGATCGCCCAGCCCGAGCGCCTCGATGCGTGCCGCCAGCGCGGCGCGCTCGCTGCCGTCGCCCGCCACGACCAGCTTCGTGTTGCCGCGCACGTGCGCCATCGCTTCGATGGCGAGATCGATCCGCTTCACTTTCTCGAGGCGCGACACCGTGAGCAGGTAGTCGCCGTACGGTCCGGAGCGGATCGACGCCGCGAGCCGCGGCGGGTGGTAGAGCGGCGTGGCCGTCAGCTGGTTGTACTTCTGCAGCCGCGCCGACACGGTGCGCGCGATGCTGAAGAGCCCGCGGCACTCGCGCAGCATCCCGGTGTCGAGCTCCAGGAGGCGCTTGCGCAGGCCGACGTCGCGCTCGGTGTGCTCGAAGTCGCTGAACGGCGTGCCGCACAGCTCGTAGGCGGCGCGGTGCTGGTGGACGAGCCAGGCCACCTTGGCCGGATGGCGCACGAAGTAGGTCGGGAACTTGGTGGCCACGACGGCGTCGATCGAGCGGTCGAGCGCGCGCGTGAGATCGATGAGCCGCCACGCGGCGGCGTGTGCCATCAGCTCTTCGCGGGGTGAATCGCGGAACGGGATCGAGACGAGCTCGGCCTCGCAGCCGTGACCGCGCAGCGCGCTCAGCAGCTCGCGCGAGAGGATCTCGGCCCCGCCGTGTACGAACGGCGTCTGGCTCTCGAGCACCAGAACTCTACGAGCGCTCACGGTCTCACGTAGCCGCCGGCCTTCAGGCCGGCCTCAGCGA
>DASTCJ010000226.1:0-10588 GCA_035605575.1 Candidatus Methylomirabilota bacterium | reverse complement strand
TTCTACACGTCCGGGCACTGGTCCAAGGGCAAGCGTGTGCGTGGGCTGCTGGGCCTGAGCCCTGAAGTGCAGCGAACGGAGATGTTGACGAACTATTGCGGCGTCGTGGACGACGAATCGTTGTCACCGTCCGTTCCGCTCTGGCGTTCCGTGCTGCGCGCCGTGCGGGCGCGGCGCCTCCCGGCGGAGGAAATGGCTCGGCTGCGGCATGCGGCCAACCGACTCACCGCGGCAACCGCCGCACGCCTCCGACGCGGGGAGCCATGTCGCCGGCGGTACTTGCTCAAGAACGTGATGGAGCAGGCCCCGAATCCCGAGAGCCGGGTCGTGCTCAACGCCGGGCGTGACCGGCTCGGCTGCCCTCAGATCACGCTGCGGTGGTCCCTGAGTGCCATCGACAAGCGCACCATGCACCGGGCGCACGAGATCGTGGACGAGGAGCTACGGCGCGCGGGTGTCGGCGAGCTGCACAGCGCGCTGGGTCGAGAAGCCGACCCGTGGCCGTCCGGTCTCCGGGGGGCACGTCACCACATGGGAACAACACGGATGCATGTTGATCCCCGTCGTGGTGTCGTGGATGCCGACGGTCGGGTTCACGGCATCGCCAACCTGTACGTCGCTGGCAGTTCGGTCTTTCCCACATCGGGAAGCGCCAACCCTACGCTCACCATCGTGGCGCTGGCCCTTCGGCTGGCCGAGCACGTCAATCGCACGCTCAGCGAGGGCCGTCAGTCCGTCTGATGATAGTCTTCCCGAACATGACCAGCACGGGGGCGCGCTTTCGCGTCGGCGTCGACATCGGCGGCACCTTCACCGACATCGTGCTGCTCGACGCGGCCGGGCGTATTCACACGAAGAAGGTCTCGTCGAGCGTCGACGACTACGCGCGCGCCATCGTCGACGGACTCCGCGAGGTCTTCGGCGAGACCGGGCTGTCGGGCAGCGACCTCGTCGAGGTCCTTCACGGCACGACGGTTGCGTCCAACGCGATCCTCGAGCTGAAAGGCGCGCGGACCGGCCTCATCACGACCAGGGGCTTTCGCGACGTGCTCGAGATTCGCCGCATCCGCATGCCGAAGCTCTACGACCTCGGGTGGGAGAAGCCGGTGACGCTCGTCGAGCGCTACCTGCGTCTGGAGGTGGACGAGCGCGTCGACGCGCACGGCGAGATCGTGAAGCCGCTCGACCCGGCCGAGGTCGAGCGCGTGCTCGATCGTCTGCTCGCCGAGAAGATCGAGGCGCTGGCCGTCTGCCTGCTGAACTCCTACGCCAATCCCGTGCACGAGGAGCGCATCGCGGAGATCGTCCGTCGCCGGGCGCCGGGGCTCACGCTCTCCGTGAGCGCGGAAGTGCTGCCCGAGATTCGCGAGTACGAGCGGACGTCGACCACGGTCATCAACGCGTACGTGATGCCGATCGTCCGGCGATATCTCGGCACGCTCCGGAGCGGACTCGACAAGTCCGGCGTGAAAGCGCCGCTCCTGATCATGCAGTCGAACGGCGGACTCATGCCCGACGCGGCGGCCGCGGTGCGGCCGGCGCACATCATCGAGTCCGGTCCGGCGGCCGGCGTGGTCGGTGCGCAGGCGCTGGCCCGCAAGATCGGACTCGGCAAGCTGGTGACGTTCGACATGGGCGGCACCACTGCCAAGGCGTCGATCGTCGAGGATGGCGAGGTGAGCCGCGCGACCGAGTACCAGGTCGGCGCCGGCATCATGCACGGCTCGCGGCTGCTGACCGGCGCCGGCTACCTGCTGCGCGTGCCCGCCATCGACCTCGCCGAGGTCGGCGCCGGCGGCGGGTCGCTCGTGTGGATCGATCCGGGCGGCGCGCTGCAGGTGGGGCCGCGGAGCGCCGGCGCGTTTCCGGGTCCGCTCTGCTACGACCTCGGGGGCACCGAGCCGACGGTCACCGACGCCAACGTGATCCTCGGCTTCCTGAACCCGCGCCAGCTCGCCGGCGGCGCGGTGAAGCTCAACGCCGCGCGCGCGCACGAGGTCTTCGAGTCGCGGATCGCGAAGCGCATCGGCTTGCCGATCGCCGAGGCCGCGTATGGCGCCCACGTCATTGCCGCCTCGAACATGATGCGCGCGATCCGGGCCGTGTCGAGCGAGCGCGGCCGCGATCCCCGCCAGTGCGCATTGTTCGCCTTCGGGGGCAACGGGCCGCTCTTCGCGGCGGGCATGGCGAAACAGCTCGAGATGCGCCGCATCGTGGTGCCGCCCGCGCCCGGGCTCTTCTCGTCGTTCGGGCTGCTGTTCGCCGACGTCGAGCATCACTACGTCCGCACGTGGCGACGCCTCGTACGCCGCGTCACCCCGGCCGAGCTGGCCGACGCCTTCGGACGGATGGAGGCAGAGGCGCTCGCCCAGCTCGCGGCGGACGGCTTCACCGCGGATGCGATCCGCATTCGCCGGTCCGCCGACTGCCGCTACGAGGGCCAGTCGTTCGAGCTCACGGTGCCGGTCGCGGGCGGCGCCATCGACGCCGAGACGGTGGCGGGGATCCAGGAGGCGTTCGGGCGCGAGCACGAGCGGACGTACGGCCATCGTGCGGGAGTCGAGGAGCCCGTCGAGATCGTCAGCCTGCGCGTGGTCGGTCTCGGCATCCCCGATCGCCCGCGCGTCCCGGACGCCTTGCGTGTGGACCGCTCGGGGCCCGGGCGCGCCGGCGGCGAGCGCCGCGTGTACTTCGGCCCCGATCTCGGCTGGCGCCAGACGCCGATCATCGACCGGCCCGATCTGACGACGCCGCGCGAGGGGCCGTGCGTCGTGGAGGAGTACGACGCGACCTGCGTGATCCCGCCGGGCGCACGCGCGTCGCTCGACGCGCACGGCAACATCGTCATCGATCTGCCGCGCGAAGGAGAGGTGATCTGACATGGCGTCCGACCCGATCGGCTTCGAGCTCTTCCGCAACACGCTGCTGTCCATCGCCGACGAGATGGCGCTGACGATATTGAGGACGGCCTACTCCGGCGTCCTGCGCGACAACATGGATTACTCCACCGCGTTCTGCGATGGCGCGGGGCGGACGGTGGCGCAGGGGCTCACGCTGCCCGCGCATCTCTCCTCGTTTCCCGACGCGCTGGCGGCGACGATCGCGCGGTACGGCGACCGCATGCAGCCCGGCGACATCTATTGCCTGAACGATCCCTTCGAGGGCGGCATGCACATCCCCGACGTGTTCGTGCTGAAGCCCATCTTCTTCGAGGGCGAGCGGGTCGCGTTCGCGGCGACCATCTGCCACCAGACCGACATGGGCGGCCGCGTGGCCGGCTCCAACGCGTCGGACTCCACCGAGATCTATCAGGAAGGACTCCGCATCCCGCCTGTCAAGATGTACGACCGCGGCGAGCCGAACGAAACGCTCTTTCGTCTCTTCGAAAAGAACGTGCGCGTCCCCGTGCGCGTGTTCGGCGACCTCCGCGCGCAGCTGGCCGCGTGCCACATCGCGACGGAAGCCTTCCTCGGGCTCATCCACCGCCACGGCGTCAAGCAGGTGAAGGCGTACATGGAGGACGTGCTCGACCACACCGAGCGGCTGACGCGCGCCGTGCTGCGCGAGCTGCCCGACGGCGAATGGTCGTTCGAGGACTGGATCGACGACGACGGCGTGGAGTACGGCAAGCCGATCCGCCTGTTCGTCACGTTCAAGAAGCGCGGTGACTCGCTCGTCGCCGACTGGACGGGCACCGACCCGCAGCCGAAGGGCGCCATCACCAACACGCTGTCGTTCACGAAGGCGGCGACGTACACGGCGCTGAAATCGGTCCTGTCCTACGACGTGCCGTGCAACGCTGGCTTCTACCGCCCGATCGAGGTCGTCGCGCCGCCCGGCACCATCGCGAACGGCGTGCTGCCAGCCGCCTCCGCAGCGCGCGGGCTCACCGGCTTCCGCATGATCGACACCTGCTTCGGCGCCCTCGCACAGATGCTGCCGCAGCGCTCGATCGCCGCGTCCGAGGGCGGCAACACCGGCGTGTCGATCGGCGGCTACGATGCGGACCGCAAGCCGTTCATCTTCGTGGAGTTCCTCTGCTCGGCCTGGGGCGGTCGGGCGTGGTCCGACGGCCTCGACGGGAACGCGAATCTCATGGCGAACATGTCGCTGCCGCCGGTCGAGATCACGGAGGCCGAGCAGCCGCTGCAGATCCTGACCACCGAGTTCATCCAGGACGTCGGCGGCCCCGGCAAATACCGCGGCGGCGCCTCGATCCGCCGCGATTACAGGCTCCTCGAGACCGAAGCCGTGCTCCAGGTCCGCGCGGATCGCCACGACTTTCGGCCGTACGGACTGTACGGCGGCAGTCCCGGCCGCGCGTCGCAGAACGTGATGAACCCGGGCACCGAGGACCGGGCGCTGCCCGGCAAGCTCACGATGACGATGAAGCGCGGCGACGTGTTCCGTCACGAGTCGGCGGGGCCGGGCGGCTGGGGCGATCCGCTCGAGCGCGATCCACTGCGCGTGGCTCGCGACGTGCGGAACGAGTTCGTGAGCCGGCGCTCGGCACGGGAGGACTACGGGGTCGTGTTCAGGGGGGAGACCGTCGCGGTCGACGAGGCGGCGACGATCGCGCTTCGGGCGGAGCTTCGAGCGAGGCGCGGGTGGACGTCGCGGCCTGGCGTCAGCCGGTGAGGAGCGGAGCGAAGGCAGTCCTGATAGCGTTGCCTCCTGTGGGAGGTGCCAAATGAGCGAGGTGGCTGCTGGCGCTCCTGCGCAGACGCCGTCGAAAAAGTTGAAGATCCTGATGAGAAGCGGGTGGGGAACGGATGATCCCACACGCGGCTCATTCGTGTTCGCCCACGCGCTCGCCTTCGCCGACGCCGGCCACGAAGTACAGATCTTCCTAACTGGAGAAGCGACCTACTTGATGCGCAAGGCGACGGTGGATGCGGTCAAGCCCATTGGCTGGCCTGTGCTGAGCGAGATGATGCAGAACATCGTCGCGAAAGGCGTCCCGGTGTTCTCCTGAGGCGCTTGTTCCCGGGCCCGTGGGGTCACGGAGGCGGACCTGAGCAACTGGAACGCGAAGTGGGGATCACCGGCGGTCTTTGTCTCTTTGGTGGAATGGGCGGACCGTGTGATCAGCGAATAACCGGACGCTCGTTGTCTCGTACGCATGCTGGTGCTGAGGTGCCGGCGGCGGGTCGCTCGATCTCCTCGTCGCAGCGCGGCAACACCGGCATGTCGATCGGCGGCTACGACGCGGACCGGAAGCGTTCATCTTCCTGGACGTCGGCGGCGCCGGCCAGTACCGCGGCGGTGCCTCGGTCCGCCGCGATTTACAAGCTGCTCGAGACGGAAGCGGGGCGGAGCTCCGGACGACGCGCGGATGGAGCTCGGCGCCGGGCGTCAGCCGGTGAGCACGGGCGCTACCGCGTCTGATCTGACGCGATCGGTACAATCTCGCACAGGTACGAGCGAAGCGATGGCGTGCCGCTGATCGGATCGCGTACGGCCGTGCCAATGAGCAGATTGTAGTTCGCGCTCGTTGGCCCGAACGGATCGTAGCCAGTCGCGCCGAGCTCGGCACAGCTTTGCCAGAAGCCATGCTCGCCCACGACCACGCGTGGATCGAGATCGGCGTTCAGCCGAGCCCGGGCGCGCACACTGGCCTCCGGGGTCGCGATCGCGACCCAGTCACCTTCAAAAATCCCGCGAGCCTGCGCCGCCTCGGGATGCAACTCGACTTCGGGATACCGCGCGCGCTTGCGCAGGCTCGGCAACGCGCGGTGCTGCGTCTGGCAGAATAGCGGCGACTTTGCGCTCGTGAGAATCAGTGGAAAACGAACGGCGAGGTCCGGCCGCGCCACGGGGCCGATCTGCGGCTCCGCGAAGTCCGGTAAGGGCGCGTAGCCGTGATCGAGGAACGTCTGCGAGTAGAGCTCGACCTTGCGCGACGGCGTGGCGAAGCCGCGCGGAGCGCCCTGTGCGTCCGGTCCCGAATGCTTTTCATGGCGAGTTCGCAACGGAAGCCTCACACCGCCCGAGCTGGCACGGAGCTGCTCCAGCGTGATGCCCGTCGGGGCCAGCTGGTGGCGATACGCAGCATCGATGTCGCCATTCCAGAACTCCGCGGCGAGCCCGAGGCGGCCCGCGAGATCGAAGATGACGTCGGTATCCGCGCGTGCTTCGCCGGGCGGCGGTACGACTGCCTGCCGGAGCTGGACCAGCGACTGCGCGTCCTGACTGATCTCGAAGCCAAGCTTCAGCCCCTCGCGCTCGAAGGCCGAGGCGACAGGCAGCACGACGTCGGCCAGCTCGGCCGTGGGGGTCATGAACAGATCCAAGTGCGCGTAGAAGTCGAGCGTCTTGAGCGCCTCGCGGCCGCGGCGGCCGTCGGCGTGGGCCAGCAGCATGTTCGCGCCGAAGCCGATCATGGCGCGAACGGGGTAGGGCGTACCTTCCAGGATCGCCCTATACAAATCTGGGGTACCGACCCAACCCCAGCGCGCCGGACCGAGTGGGCGTTCGGCGAGACCCAACGTCGGAGCCATCTGCCGCGCGGACGGTAGATCTTGACCGGCGATCGGCGCGGCAGGCGGGCCCGCGAACAGGACATTGCCGCCAGGACTGTCGAACGAGCCGGTGAGGGCATAGAGCAGCGACATCGCTCGTGCCGTCTGGGTGACATTGGCGTGGTGCTCGTGGCCGCTCCACGCGTAGTAGGACACGGGGCGCGCGTGCCAGATGAGCCGCGCGGTCTCCTCGATCTGAGCGCGCGGCACCCAGGAGATCGCTTCGACGACCTGCGGCGGGTAGCGAAGGCAGAGTCTGCGATACAGCTCGAACGCGGGGTGGCAGACGACCTTGCCCTGCGGCGTTTCGACAACGTATTCGCCGTTCAGGGCGAGGTTGCCGACGTCGCTGCCGTAACGGCCGGCGGTCGCGTCATACCGCACGGGGCGCGCCGCCACGCTGTCCCACGCGAGGATGCGATCGCCGTTGCCGGTCGGTTCGAGGTCGCGTTCGGTCAAGAGCCGACCCGTGTCGGCGCGCACCAGGTGCGGCCCGTTGCTCCAATTGCGGATGAAGTCGCGGTCGTACCAGCCGCGCTCGATCATCACGTTGGCGAGGCCGAGCGCGAGCGCACCGTCGGAACCGGGACGCACCCGCAGCCACTGATCCGCCTTGCGAGCGAGGCCGACATGGCGCGGGTCGATGACGATCAGCCGCATGCCGCGCTTGAGCGCCGCGACGACGGCCGTCGCGTGCGTGAGGCGCGTGAAGCTGGGGTTGTAGCCCCACAGGATCAGCACGCCGCTGCGCTCGATGTCCGGCATGGCACCGCCGGCGCCGCCAGTACCGACGCTGCCGACGCCGTAGGTGTAGAGCGTCGCGAAGGCGCGGCCCCAGCCGCAGACGTCGAGCGTGATTTTCGAGTTCGGCGTGCCGAACGCGTTCCCCAGCCGCTGGATGAATCCGGCGGAATCCCCGATCGCAGTCGTGGAAGGTGAAGCGACGGTAAAGGCGACGGCCTGTGGGCCATGCCGCTCCGCGACTCGGCGCATCGCGGCGGCGGTCAGGTCAAGCGCCTCATTCCAGCTGATGCGTTCCCAGCCTGGATCCGGGTCGCCCTTGGGACGGGTCCGGCGGAGCGGATACGTGAGTCGGTCCGGATGATAGACGAGCTCAGGAGCCGCCCGCCCCTTGGCGCAGATCGCGTGCCCGGTCGGGTGCGCCGGGTCGGGGTCAAGCCGCGTGAAGCGGCCATCTTCGACTGTCGCCACTGTGCCGCAGCGAGCGATACAGAAGCCGCAATAGCCGTGAATCTTCTGCACGCTGGTGTGATCAGCCACCGCTGTTTACTCCCTGTCGTGTTATAGCCTGGGCGACACTAGCCGGAGGTCCGGGAATCGCGACGCTCAGTCAATCGTTTGTGCCCGAAGCAGCAGCGACGGCGAAATCGTGAGGCCCAGAGCTCGCGCCGTTTTGAGGTTCAGAAGGAGCTCGAAGCGCGTCGGCTGCTCGATCGGCAGATCGGCGGGGCGGGCGCCCTTTAGAATGCGATCCACGTAGGTCGCTGCGCGTTCCCACAGGTCCGTGTGGCGCGGGCTATACGACGCGAGCCCGCCCGCTTCCACCGGCTCCGGTGACGGGAACATCACCGGCATCCGAGCGCGGAGAGCAAAATCAGCGAGCGACTGCCGCGCGGCGATGGCGAGTGGTTGAGGCAATACGACGAACGCGTCGACGTGGTCGCGAGTCGACGCGCCGAAGGCCCGCTCGAGGTCGGCCTCGCTCGCGAATGCGTAGTTCACGAGCGTCACGGCGAGCGCCTTGGCGGCGGCCTCGGTTTCCCGAATAAAAATGGGATGAGTGCGGTTCGTTGGATTGTGGAGCAAGCCGACTCGCGTGAGGCGGGGAACCAGTTCCTTCAACAGCTCGAGACGCTTCGCCGTCAGCTGTTCGGCCGAGTTGGAGAGCCCGGTGATGTTGCCCCCCGGCCGCACGATGCTTGCGACGAAGCCGGAACCCACCGGGTCGCCGACAACGGCCATCACGATGGGGATGGTCGTCGTCGCTTGCTTCAGCGCTGCAATTGGCGAGTTACCCTCGGCCACGATGACCGCCGGGTTCGATCGCACGACATCAGCCGCCAATTCGGCCAGCGGACGCGTGGCGCCGACCCAGGAGTGGACATCGATGACGATGTTCTGACCTTCGACATAGCCGAGGGCTTTCATCCCGTGCTGGAATGTCGCGAGTCGAAGCGACGCTGCGGTGGGTGCCGTCGAGAGAACCGCGGCGATGTGCGGCAGCGTCGCCCGCTGTGCCAACGCCGGCCCCGGGATGACTAGGCTACCGAGGACGGCGGCGACGACGAGAACGGCGTGGATACTTAGAACCCCTTCACATACGGCAACCGTCCCGCCGTCGCCTCGATCGCCGCTCCAGCTTCCAACAACACGCTCGTCGAATCCCAAGTCCCGTTGACTAGCTGATTCCGCGGCCCGTCGGGGATGGAGCCCTTGATCACCCGATCCCCGAGCCGCACCTCCTGCTTCTCGACATCCACCGTGATCGAAGCCTGAGGCGCCCGCCCGATCTCACGCTGCAGCCACTCGAGATCCTCCTGCGACGCGCGCAGGCACGGGATCCCGAGCATCACGCAATTGCCAAAAAAGATCTCCCCGAACGACCCGCCGACGATCGCGCGAATCCCCCAGCGCATCAACGCCTGCGGCGCATGCTCACGCGACGACCCGCAGCCGAAGTTCTGGCCCACGACGAGCACGGACGCGCCGCGATAGGCCGGTGAGTTGAAAGGATGCTCCGGGTTCTGTTTCTTCGCATCCTCGAACGCGTGCTCGCCGAGGCCGTCGAAGACCACCGCCTTCAGAAACCGTGCGGGGATGATGCGATCCGTGTCGATATCGTTGCCGGTGACGGGGATGCCGCGCCCGGTGATCTGGCGGCGCTTGTAGTCGGTCATCGAAGGATCTCCCTCACATCGGACACCTCGCCGGCAATGGCGGCCGCGGCGACCATCGCCGGGCTCATCAGCAGCGTGCGGCCCGTCGGACTGCCCTGCCGTCCGATGAAATTGCGATTGCTGGACGATGCGCTCATCTCGCGACCCTGGAGCTTGTCGTCGTTCATGCCGAGGCACATCGAGCAGCCGGCCTTCCGCCACTGGAAGCCGGCGGCCTGGAAGATCTCGTGGAGACCTTCGGCCTCGGCGGCCTTGGCGACCTGCTGGGAGCCGGGGACGATCAGCGCGCGCACGTGCTTGGCGACCTTGCCCTTCTTCGCTACCTCGGCCGCGATCCTCAAATCGGACAGCCGCCCGTTGGTGCAGGAGCCGACGAACGCGACGTCAATGCGAGCGCCCTTGATCGGCTGGCCCGCCTGGAAGCCCATGTGCGCGAGCGCTTCCCTGAACGTCGGCCGCTCCGCCTCGGGCTGCGCCTCAGGCGAGGGGATGCGATGCGTGACGCCAACCGACATCTCCGGGTTGATGCCCCACGTGACGACAGGCTCGATCGAAGAGCCGTCGATGCGCTTGACGTCGTCGAACGCCGCGCCCGACTCGGTGGCCACGCCCTTCCAGTACGTGACGGCGCGATCGAACGCCGCGCCCGACGGCGCGTACGGCTTGCCGCGCAAGTAATCGATCGTCGTCTGATCCGGATTGACGTAGCCGCAGCGCGCGCCGCCTTCGATCGACATGTTGCAGACGGTCAGCCGCTCCTCCATCGTCATGCGGTCGATCACCGGCCCCGCATATTCGTACGCGTAACCAACTCCACCTTTGACGCCGAGCTGGTTGATGATCCAGAGGATGACGTCCTTCGCGTAGACGCCCTTCGACAAAGAGCTCTCCACGCGCACCTGCCGCAGCTTCGGCTTGGCCATCGCCAGGCACTGCGTGGCGAGGACGTCGCGGACCTGCGTGGTGCCGATGCCGAACGCGATCGCGCCGACGGCTCCGTGAGTAGAAGTGTGGCTGTCGCCGCACGCGATGGTCATGCCAGGTTGGGTGAGGCCGAGTTCGGGGCCGATGACGTGCACGATGCCCTGCTTGCCCGTCGACATGTCGAAGAGCTGCAGGTTGAAGTCCTTCATGTTGCGGTACATGTGC
>DASTCJ010000139.1:0-14404 GCA_035605575.1 Candidatus Methylomirabilota bacterium | reverse complement strand
CATGTAACGCTTCATGCTTGGCGGAAATGCATCTACAGTGCCAGCGACACCGGCGGCCGCGCCCGGAACGGTGCGCTACAATTGTCACCACAGTTCACGGAGGCGACATGTCGGACCCGGAGTTGATCCGCTGCGCTGCCTGCGGCACGGTGAACCGCGTGCCCGCGGCGCGGCTCGCCCACGGTGCGCGCGCCATCTGCGGTCGTTGCAAGCGCCCGCTGGAGGGAACCGCGACGCCGGTGAAGGTGACCGACGCGACGTTTGCGGTCGACGTCGAGCAGTCCGCGCTGCCCGTGGTCCTCGACATGTGGGCGGCCTGGTGCGGGCCGTGCCGGATGCTGGAGCCGGTGATCGCCGAGCTCGCCGCCGAGCTGGCAGGCCGAATACGCTTCGCCAAGCTCAACGTCGACGAGAACCCGGGCACCGCCTCGCGGTTCGGCGTGCAAAGCATCCCGACGCTGCTCGTCCTCAAGGGCGGTCAGGAGGTCGATCGTATCGTGGGCGCGCAGCCGAAGACCGAGATCGCGCGCCGCCTGCAGCGCCACATCGCCTGAGGGCATGGGACGTCTCGACGGACGCGTGGCGCTGGTGACGGGAGCCAGTCGCGGCTTCGGCCGCGCCATCGCGCTCGCCTTCGCTCGGGAAGGCGCCGATGTCGCGGTCAACTATCGCGCGAGCGCGTCGAACGCGGCCGAGGTGGCGACGGCCGTGCAAAAGCTCGGGCGCGGCGCACTGGTGGTCGAGGCCGACGTGGCCAGCGACCGTGATGTGAACGAGCTCATCGGCGCGACGCTGTCGCGATTCGGGCGGCTCGACATTCTCGTCAACAACGCCGGCATCATGGAGCGCGGAGTGTTCGCCGACGTTCCCGTTTCCGCGTACACGCGGATGTTCGGCACCAACGTCACGGGCACCATGCTGTGCACGCGCGCCGCCCTGCCGGCGATGATCGAGCGCCGCTACGGGCGGATCGTGAACGTGAGCTCGCAGCTTGCGCGCGCCGGCGTGGGAACGGGCGGCTTCGCGGCCTATGCGGCGACGAAGGGGGCCATCGAGGCCTTCACGCGCGCGGTCGCTCTCGAGGTCGGCGAGCACGGGATCACCGTGAACGCTCTCGCGCCCGGCGGCATCGATACCGATATGAGCCGCGCGGTGATGACGCCCGAGTATCGCGCCCGCCGCACGAAGGAGCTCGCCGTGCGACGCCTCGGCACGCTCGACGACGTGGCCTACGCCGCGCTGTGCCTGGCCGATGACGCGGCGGGCTACCTCACCGGCCAGGTGCTCCAGATCAACGGCGGCTGGGTGATGTCGTGATCGAGCGGCGGCCATTCGGACGCACGGGCCACCCGAGCAGCGTGACCCTGTTCGGCGGCGCCGCTCTCGCGCGCGCGAGCCAGGCGGAGGCCGATCGCGCCCTCGACCTGCTGCTCCGTCACGGCGTCAATCATCTCGACACGGCGGCGCGGTATGGCGATTCCGAGCTGCGCATCGGCGCCTGGATGCCGCGTCACCGCGCGGATTTCTTTCTCGCCACGAAGACCGGCTCGCGCACCGCGCGCGAGGCGCGGGAGGACATCCATCGCTCCCTCGAGCGGCTGCGCGTCGATCAGCTGGATCTCATCCAGCTCCATTCGCTCGCGCACCCCGACGACTGGGATCAGGCGCTGGGGCCGGGCGGGGCGCTGGAGGCGGCCATACAGGCGCGCGAGGAGCGGCTCGTCCGCTTCATCGGGGTGACCGGGCACGGCTGGACGATCGCGGCCATGCACCGTCGGAGTCTCGCGCGGTTCGACTTCGACTCCGTGCTGCTGCCCTACAACTTCTTCATGGCCCAGGACGCGCGCTACCGCACGGCCTTCGACGAGCTGCTCGCGCTCTGCCGCGCGCGTGACGTCGCCGTGCAGATCATCAAGACGATCGCGCGCGGCCCGTGGGCGACGACCGAGCGGACGCACGCGACGTGGTATCAGCCGCTGGAAGCGCAAGCCGACATCGATCACGCGATCCACTGGGCGCTCGGCGTCCCCGGCGTCCATCTCAACACGGTGGGTGACCTCACGCTGTTGCCGAAGGTGCTCGACGCCGCCGCGCGGTTCGAGCGACGTCCACCCGACGACGCGATGGCGGCCGTCGCGCAATCCCAGCGGCTGACGTCACTGTTCGGCCTGTCGACGTAGCGTCAAGCGAGCAGCGCGGCGATACGGTCGCGTGCCGCCGCGTCGGGAAGCGCACCGACACCGGCCTGCATGTTGTCTTCGAGATGCTCGGGACGGCTCGTGGCCGGAATCACGCATGTGACGGCGGGGTGAGCGGCGATCCACTTCAGAACGAGCTGGGCCCACGTGCGGCAGCCGAGCTCGGCCGCCCACGCCGGAAGCGCGGCGCCGCGGAGACGACGGAAGAGGGCGCCCTCGGCGAACGGACGATTCACCAGCACCGCCACGCCGCGATCGATGGCAAGCGGCAGCAGGCGGCGCTCGGCGTCGCGCTCGATGGGCGAATAGTTGAGCTGGACGAAGTCGAGCCGTTCGCCCTTGATGACCTGTTCGAGGTCACCGTAGGCGCTGGCCGTGTAGTGGGTCACGCCGACGTAGCGCACGCGGCCGGTACGCTTCCACTCGGCCAGCGTCTGGAGATGTGTGCGCCAATCGACCAGGTTGTGGACCTGCATGAGGTCGATCTGCTCGACGCGCAATCGTCGAAGAGACTCCTCCATCTGCGCGATGCCTCTCTCGCGCCCGCTCGTCCAGACTTTGGTGGCCACGAAGAGCTTGTCACGCACGCGCAGCGCGGCGGCGAGGTCGCCCACCACGGTCTCGGCACGGCCGTACATCGGCGACGAGTCGATGACCCGGCCGCCGAGCTCCACGAACCGCCTGAGGATCTCGCGCAGCGGCGCGCGGTCGCCGCCGGCTCCGACGTCGAACGTCTGCCACGTGCCGAGCCCGATCACGGGCAGTGTTTCCTTCGAGGACGGAATGGCCCGGAGGATCGGCGCGGCGCGGACGCTGCCGGCACCGCCGGCGGCGGCCGCGGCGCCCATCAGCGCCAGGACGGCGCGCCGCGAGAGACGGGCGTCACGCCGGTCGCCCCGGTGCGAGCTCACTGGTGCGCGTGTTGCGGGCGACCACGCGGCCGCCCTTGATGACGTAGAGCTTCTCACTCTGCTCGGTGATGGCGTGGGCGGCGTCGACGGCGTCGAGCACGACCAGATCCGCGCGACAGCCCGGGGTGAGACCATAGCCCTCGAGGCCGATGGCGCGGGCGGCGTTGGTGGTGAACAGCTCGGGCAGCCACGCCAGCTGCTCGAGGTTGCCCAGATGCGCGGTCATCGCCGTGATCAGCGCCTGGCGCAGCAGATCGGGATGGCCGTACGGCGTGAACGGATTGGCGATGTTGTTGGTGGAGATCGCGACGTTCACACCGGCCGTGCGTAGCTCGCCGAGGCGGGTGACGCCGCGCCACGTCCGCCGGCTGTCGGCACGGCCTTTCATGTGGAGCTCCGTGGCGGGCAGGCTGATCACATGGATGCGCGCCTCACGCAGCCGATCGATGACGCGGGCCCGGTGGGCCGGCTCCAGCACGTCGAGCGTGCAGAGATGTCCCAGCGACACGCGCCCGTGCATCCCGCGCGCGATCGTCTGCTCGGCGATGTAGTCGCTCGTCAGCAGGGCCGGGTCGTCGGCGGAATCGGCGTGGAAATCCAGTGGCACGTCGAAGGCCTCGGCCGTCTCGAAGAACCAGTCGATGTGAGCGCGCTGATCGGCGTCCATGTACGGACACCCGCCGAGCGTGCGAAGTCCCGACTTGAGCGCCTCGCGCAGCAGATCGCGCGTCACGCTGTCGTGAAAGATGCCCTCCTGCGCGAACGCGATCAGCTCGAGGTCGAGGATGCCGGCGAAGTCGGCCTGCAGCCGGCGCATGGCCTCGACGCCACGCAGCTCCAGCAGCGCGTCGATCTCCACGTGGGCGCGCATGGCGGTGCAGCCGTGGCGCACGGCCAGCTCCAGCACACGTCGCGCACGGAGGTAGATGTCGTCGACGGTGAACGACTTCTTCAGCGCGGCCACGAGCGTCTGCGCGGTGGGACCGCCGGCGCGCAGCCCCTCCGTGCGGTCGGCGATGAACGCCTTGTCCGGATGGATGTGCGTCTCGACGAACCCCGGCAGCACGAGCCGGTCGCCGACGTCGATGCTCGGGGCCCCGGTGGCCGGCAGATCGCTGCCGATCCGCTCGATCCGGCCGTCGCGGATGTCGATGTCGACGCGCCGTCCGCCGACGCGCGCGCCACGAAGCGTCAGATCGCTCATGCAGCGATCATACCTCTTGACTTTGCGTCCGGCAGACGGCATCGTGCCGAGCACTTTCTCGGTCGCTTCCGTCGCTCGGCCTCTCGAGAGGGAGTCCAACAATAGGCGAGGAGCCACACTCATGACCACGGAATCGCGCGTGTTCGTCGGCGCCGGCGCGTTCACGGCCGGCACGCTCAGTGGACTCTTTCGTCGCGTGGGGGACGGCGGCTGGGAGCAGCTGATCCGCGGGCTGCCGGATCCCGTGCAGGTGATGGCCATCACCGTGCACCCGCACGAGCCGCGCACCGTCTATATCGGCACCCAGGACGGCCCGTATCGCAGCACGGATGGCGGCGATCGCTGGCAGCGGCTGGCCTTTCCCGAGTCCGGCGGGCAGGTGTGGTCGATCCTCGTTCACCCGGCCGACGCGCGTCGTCTCTACGCGGGCACGTCGCCGGTGGGTGTCTTCGGCAGCGACGACGGCGGCGACACGTGGCGACGCCTTCCGAACGCCGTCCAGCCCGAGCGCGTGAAGATGCCGTTCGCGTGCCGTGTGATGCGGATGGCCGTCGATCCCGCGCGCCCGGAGTCGCTGTGGGCGGGCCTCGAGGTCGCCGGCGTCATGCGCAGCGAGGACGGTGGCGCGACGTGGACCGACTGCAGCGCCGATCTCGTGAAGCTCGCCGAGCTGCCGCATCTCAAGAGCCGCATCGTGAGCGACACCGACATCGAGGGCATGCTCGACGTCCACGCGCTCGGCATCAGCGCCGCGCAGCCGGGCACGGTGTTCCTCGCGCTCAGGATGGGCCTGTTCCGCAGCACCGACGGCGGACGGAGCTGGGAAGACATGGAGGTCGGGCGATTCTCGCCGCTCACGTACGGGCGCGACCTCCGCGTGTCGCCGCACGACCCGCGCACGCTGTACGCATGTCTGAGCCCGGCCGCCCGGAGCGAGGACGGCTCGATGTACGTGAGCCGCGATCTCGGCCAGACCTGGTCGCGCTTCGATCGCGGCGTGAAAGCGGAGAGCACGATGATGGCGCTGGCGCTCGATCCGCGCGATCCCGACCGCGCGTACTGCGTGAGCCGCACCGGTCAGGTGTTCGGCACGGAGGACGGCGGTCGCGGCTGGCGCGAGGACCGGCTGCCGGCGGGTGTCGCCGACGTCTACGCGGTCGCGTGCGCGTGATGTCGTTCCGGCCGATCCTGCCCGCGCTCGTTCTGCTGCTCGTCGTGCTGTCGACCGTGGTGCCGCCGGCGGCGGCGGCTCCGGACGGGACGCTCACCATCGGTCTCCACGTGACGCTCGTCTCCCGCTGGCTCGACCCCGGCGAGACGGAGGCGCTCATCACGCCGTTCATGGTCCTGTACGCGCTCCACGACGCCCTGGTGAAGCCAATGCCCGGCGGGCTCAACACTCCCAGCCTTGCGGAGTCGTGGGCCGTTTCCAAGGACGGGACCGCGTACGAGTTCCTGATCCGCCGCAACGCGCGCTTCCACAACGGCGATCCCGTGACCGCCGACGACGTGAAGTTCTCCTTCCAGCGATACGCGGGCGGCAGTGCGAAGCTGCTCAAGGACAAGGTCAAGGACGTCCAGGTCGTCGCCGCCAATCGCGTGCGCTTCGTGCTCAAAGAGCCCTGGCCGGATTTTCTCGCCACCTACGGCACCTCGGCCACGGGCGCGGCCTGGATCGTCCCGAAGAAGTACATCGAGCGCGTCGGCGAAGAGGCGTTCAAGAAAGCGCCCATCGGCGCCGGGCCGTACAAGTTCGTCTCGTTCACGCCCGGCGTCGAGCTGGTGCTCGAAGCGTTTCCGGACTACTGGCGCAAGGCGCCGAGCGTCAAACGCCTCGTCATGCGCAGCATTCCCGAGGAGAGCACGCGAGCGGCAGCGGTCAAGACCGGCGAGGTGGACCTCGCGTATCTGATCAGCGCGCCGATCGCCGAGGATCTCCGTCGCGGGCCCGGCACGCGGATCGTGGCGCCGCTCATCTACGGCATGTACTGGCTCGACTTCCTCGACCAGTGGGACAAGAAGTCGCCGTGGAGCGATCGACGCGTCCGCCTCGCGGCGAGCCTCGCCATCGACCGGGAGGCTCTGAACCAGGCCGAGCAGCTCGGGCTCGGCCGCGCGACCGGCTCCTTCGTGCCGCCGACCTTCGAGTTCGCTCTCACGATCCCACCCCCCCGGCAGGACGCCAAGCGCGCCCGGCAACTGCTTGCCGAGGCGGGTTATCCGAACGGCTTCGACGCCGGCGACCTCACGCCGTTGCCGCCGTACACGGCGCTCGGCGAGACCGTGGGCGGCTATCTGCAGGACATCGGGATCCGGTCGCGGGTGCGGACAATGGAGCGCGCGACCTTCCTGAGCAGCTGGCGCGAGAAGAAGCTTCACGGCCTGCTCATCGGCGCCACCGGCGCCGCCGGCAATGCGGCCGCTCGGCTCGAGCCGTTCTTCACGCGCAACGGCATCTACGCGTATGGTTCGCTGCCGGAGATCGACGAGCTCTTCCAGCGGCAGGCGCGCGAGCAGGACAAGAAGGCGCGCGAGGCGCTGCTGCACCAGATCCAGCGGTCGGTGGCCGAGCACGCGCTCGTCGCGCCGATCTTTCAGCAGGCGTTCATCTGGGGCGTCGGTCCGCGGGTGGCCGAGGCCGGCGCCGGTTTGATCGAGGGCTATCCGTACGCGGCGCCCTGCGAGGATCTGAAGCTGAAGTAGTGACTAGGCGGTCGCGAGCCGCAGACGGCGCCACGTCAGCAGCGCGAGGCCGAGTAAGGCGCTGACGCCCCACACCGGGTCCACGATGACCGTGTCTCCTTGCAGCACGTCTTCCAGAAAGTCGAGCGGGAGCGGGATCATGAACAGGATGGCGATCCACACGTGCGCATCGCCGGCGATTGCCGGGCGCCGCCACCGCAGATACACACACGACGCGGCGGTGGCGCCGCCGGCCACGAACACCCACGCGCTCGCGGGAAAGCTGGCCAGGGCGAGGATGGTGACCGCCTCCGCCGCGTAGACGACGGCCGCGCGGCCGTGGCGCAGCGCACGCGCGCGGGCGACGACCGCGGCCATCGCGATCATGACGCACAAGATTTCGAAGGCGATGTGGCGCATCGGCGTGCTGGCCGTCCCTGCTGCGTCGCGTGCCGTCTCCGTCATCGCGATGGCCGCCGGCGATCCGGTGACACGTCCGATCACGACGTGCTGTCGACCGAGGCTCGCGTGCGCCGTGACGTCGATCGCGGCGACATGGGTGGCCAGGGCAGGGGAGTCAGCCATCATCACCATCGCTCCCGGCCTGGCCCAGCCGCCGCCTCCGACGCCGTCTGCGGACAGCTCTGTTACCGGCTCGCCAAGATAGAAGGCGACCGGGAGCGCCGGAATGCCGAGCGTGCTCATCGGCTCGCCCGCGGCACGCAGCGCGGCGGCGCCGCGAACGACCGCCGGGTAATCCGAGGCGGCATTCCGTCGGAGCTGCTCGGCGTGATACAACGCGCCGACGAAGACGGCGGCCGCGATGACGGCGATGGGAAACGCCCGCCGCGTCCGCTGCGTGCGAAGCCCGCGCTCCATCGCGGTCATCATCACTGCGCCGGCGATGACGACGAGGGCGGTGTGTGGCCATGACGTTGGCAGCAACGCCCAGGCGTCACGCAGGACGCGTCCCTGGGCCGCCGACCACACAAGGGTGACGGCGCCGGTGACGCCGAGCAACGTGGCTGTCCAGCGGAAGGGCCACAGCGAGAGCACGCGTCGCCGCGCGACCGCGCCGCCCAGCCACCACCCGAGCAGCAGCGACAGCGGCGGGACGAGGGGAACGTAGCAGCGCACACGCTGCTGCGGCGAGAGGCCGAGCATGGCGAACTCGACGGCAATCCAGACGAGCAGAAGGACCACCGCCTCGCGCTCCACACCCTGTCCGCGGCGGTCACGCCAGGCATCGTAGAAAGCGAACGGCGCCAGCCAGGCCCACGGCGTCAACACGCTGAGTACGTGCACGAGCGGCGTGACGAGCGTCACGATCGACAGGTGCTGCGGGACGTACCAGCGCAGATAATCGACGGCGACCGTCTGTCCGAACGCGTGGGTCTCGCGCAGCGACGCGGCGACGATCCAGGGTGCGACGAGCCCCGCAAGGACGAGCACGCCCGTGCCGAGGCGCAGCCAGCCGAGCGGCTCGGCACGCCGGCGCACGAGGCCATAGGCGAGGGCAACGCCGAGCGGCATCAGGCCGGCCGGTCCCTGTGTCCAGAACCCCGCGGCGAGCGCGGCATAGAACGCGAGCCAGGCCCGACCCGGCTGGCGCCGTCGCATCCGGTACAGCGCCCAGAGGCTCAGGGCGCCGCAGGCAGTGAGCATCATGTCGGGCATGGGCACTCGCGCATGCACGAACAGTCCCTGCGTGGTGGCGGCCACTGCGGCCGCATATCGTCCGGTGGTCGGGTCCCACATCTCGCGGCCGAGGCGATAGACCACGAAGACGGTGAGCAGAGCGGCGACGACCGAGGGAATCACCGCGGTGAGCTGTGTGACGTGGCCGCCGGGCCATGAGGCAGCGGCGATCGCCCACGCCAGGAGCGGTGGCTTATCGAGGTACGGCGCGCCGTTCAGCGACGGAACCAGCCAATCGCCGCCCGCGAGCATCGACTGCGCCAGCACGGGAAAGCGTGCTTCGTCGTTGCTCGTCAGCATGCGGGTTCCGACGTCGACGAGCGCCAGGAGGGCGGCACTGCCTGCGAGCAGCCATCGGCCCAACACCGGGCGCGCGGCCGTCGCGTCGCGCGGATGGGAATCGGGGTGCTGCGCGCGGAGCTCGGGTCCCAGGCGCAACACTGAGAAGATCAGGAACGCCAGACCGCTGGCGATGGCGCCAAGCACGTCGGAGAGCCAGTGCGCGTTCAGGTAGATGCGGCTGACGCCGATGGCGCAGATGGCGACGACGCCGACGGCAGCCGCGAGCCAGGCGACGGCGTCGCCGCCACGCGCCTGCCACAGGAGGTATACAACGAGGCCGAAGAAGACGATCGACACCATGACGTGACCGCTCGGGAAGCCATAGCCGATGGCTTTTGGCCGCGGGCGGTGCACGAGCCACTTGAGCAACGCCTCGGTCGCGACGGCACCGAGCGTGAGCGTCGGTACGAGGAGCGGCTTGCGATAGCGTCGTCGCCACAATCCCCACGCCAGCAGGACGTTGAGCGGGATGAGCAACTGACCGGAGCCCAGCACCGACAGCGCGTGCATCGAGCGCTCGAGCTGCGGCTGTCGCCACGCCCGCATGCTGTCGTGGATCGAGTGGTCGCCGGGCAAGAGCTCACGCTCGGTCGCTTCGTGCGCGAGCATGGCGAAGACCGCGACGAGGAGCAGGGCGACGGCGGCCGCGGCGCTATGGCGCGACAACGCGACCAACGCGACACGAGCCGAGCATCGCGGTCCAGCATATCCGCGCGGTGCCGTTCTCGGCAAGCGTGCTGGATCGCGCTCAGCGCCTGAACACGCCGCGCACCTTGTCGTACCCCGAGCGGAAGTTGCCGATCTCGCGCTTCACGCCGTCGCGAAACTCGTCGACCTCGCCCTTGAGCCAACTAGCGACACGTTCGCGCGTCGTCGGCGGCGCCACTGCCACGGCGTCCCTTGATGTGGGCGACGGCGGCGCCGTGGCAACGTCTTCGGCGGCCGCGGGAGCCTCCGCGACGTCGGCCGGAGGCGGTGCCATCGAAGGCGCGGGTGCGACGGGCGGCTCGGCCGGCGGCCGAGGTGACGCCACGACCTCACGCGGAGGTGCGCTGACCGACGGCACAGGCGGAGCGGGCGCGACGGCGGCAGAGACGTCGGGGCCGTCGTTGCGCTGGACTGGCGCGGGAATCACCGGCTCGGGCTGGCGCCGCGCCGTTGCGGAACGACCCGGCGTCGACGCAGCGCGCTTCCTCAGCTGTCGGCTGGACGGCGCGCCGGGACGCCGCTCGGGCATCGTGGCCGGCGCGGACTCGCGCGCCGGCGGCGCGGCCGGTTCCGGCGGCGGCGTTGGTCTTGCCGGAGGAGGAACGGTTACCGCCGCCGTGGTGTCGGTTCGTTCGCCGGGTCGAGCGAGCCACATGGCGAGCGCCACGGCGAGGACGCAGAGCGCCGGCGCCGCGACAAAGCCGAGGAGCCGCCGACGTCGCGCCCAGCGCTCACGCTCGCCCCCACGGCGCCATTCGAGATACCGCGCGAGCCGTTGTTCATCCGGTGTCATGCTCACCTCGTCCGTTCGACGGACGAGGTGCCGCGCGTGTTCGGGCGCGCCGCGATTGTCGAAAACACAACGTGGCCGCGCCGTACCGGCGCCGGCGCGGCCACGCTCATGCGGCGATCGAGCCACGCCTGCGCCGCCGGAGCGAGCGTGTCGCGATAGGGCATTTCGGTGAGGCCCATCGCGTAGAAACCCTCGGTGACGCCGCCCTGCGCGGCCGCGACGAAGAGGTCGTACGTGGCCGCGGAGCCCAGAAATCAACCTCTGTCCAAGTGCCCACCCTCATCGCCCAACCACGTGCGGTTGGCAATCGGCGTGGCTGGCTCGTTTCGATCCGTCGCGCCCCCCGGCCTCGATCAGTTTCGGTCCGCACGGACCGCTCGTGTTCAAGAGCAATATCTGTGAAATCGATTACTTAGAAGGCGCTCCCGGCTTGGCGTTCCGCTTGCGTTTCCACGGGTCCGACGTGCAGTAGGGCACCGCCATCGGGGCGGGTGAGCTCTTTTCGTCGCGCGAGCGACGAGGACGGGACCCATGTTTCGCAAGATGCTCGTGACCGCGGCCGCTGTGCTCGGCTTCGCTGCCTTCAGTCCGATGCCGCAGGTCGATGCCGCCGACGTGACGCTGCATGAGGTCACGGAGAACATGCAGATGAAGAAATTCAAGGCGGCGGGATACCGTCGGCAGGCGACCTCTGCGTTGACGGGGACCGCGGCGCCGGGTACCGCCCTCTGTCCGCTTACGGTTCCGTGCGTCATCAATGCGATCGGCTCGGACGATATCGACGTGACCACCGGCCTCGGCACCTTCAAAGGGACTTGGACGAGCGTGGTGCCCGGCGACAATGACGTCGATGCGCCGGAGTACCAGATCGGAACGGGTTCCTTCCGCGGCGTGATGGACTTTTCCCCGGCCCTCGTGCGCGGCGTGCCGTATGGCACGGTCGTCGGCGAATTCACCGTCGGCAGCGCGAAGTATCCGTTCACGGGGGTGTTCTATCTGCCGTTCGCGATGCCCGGTGATCCCACGCGGACCCCGCTATATCTGGACCTCAGCGCTGGCGACGTCGTGCTCGTTGCGCCGAACGAGTTTTCGCTCGGCTATCCGACGGTGAAGTTCGACATCGACTTCGGACACAGGCGCTAGCTCGCTCGCCGTCGATTCCATACCGAGCGCGCCTCGGGGCCGACACCGCCCGAGGCGCTCGCATGTTATGTTGCCGGCACGATGACCGCCGGGCACGTCGAAACCGCGCGCAAGCTCCAGCCGATGATCCGTGCCGCCGCCACCGAGATCGAAGCGGCGCGCGAGCTGCCGCGCGCGCTCTTCGAGGCGCTCGCCGACGCCGGCCTCTTTCATCTGGCCGTGCCACGCGCCATCGGCGGCGCCGAGATCGATTTGCCGGCGTACGTACAGGTGATCGAGGAGCTCGGCAAGGCTGACGCCAGCACGGCGTGGATCGTGAACCAGGGCGCGATCTTCGCGACGTACGCGGCGCGGATGCCGCGCGACGTCGCTCGCCACATCTGGATGGAGACGCCGCGCGCCGTTGTCGCCAACACGCCGGCGCCGACCGCGCAGGCGATCGTCGTGCCTGGCGGCTATCGCGTGACGGCCCGCCAGGGCTTCAGCACCGGCTGTCGCCACGCCGCCTGGGTGGCGCCGCACGCGCAGGTCATCGAGAACGGACAGACGAGGCTCGACCACGGTCAGCCGGAGACGCGCTATCTATTCGTGCCGGTCGAGGAGGCCGAGCTGCTCGACACGTGGCGGGTACGCGGCATGCGCGGCACCGGCACGCATCACTTCGCCGTGCACGACGTTTTCGTGCCCACCGAGCGCACCGTGCTCTCCGCGACGGCGCCGGTGCTCGAGCCGGGGCCCCTCTATCGCATTCCGCGCACGCTCTGCTTCGCCTCCGGCGACGCCGCGGTCGCCCTCGGCATGGCGCGCACGTGTCTCGAGACCTTCTTCGAGCTGGCCGGGTCGAAGACGCCGCGCGCGATGCCCGCGCTGCTCCGGGACCAGTCGATGGTGCAAGCGCAGGTCGGTCAGGCGGAAGCGGCGCTGCGGTCCGGACGCGCGTTCCTGATGGAGGCCGTGCGCGAGATCTGGTCGAGCGTCGCCGCGAACGGCACACCGACGCTCGATCAGCGGGCGGTCCTGCGATTGGCCACGACGCATGGCATTCGTCTCGCGGCGCAGGTGATCGACACCGTGTACAATGCCGCCGGCGCCACCGCCGCCTACGAGGACCATCCGATCCAGCGTCACTTCCAGGACATCCACGTGATCACGCAGCACCTGCAGGGGCGGCTCGCGCACTACGAGCTCGTCGGCCGCCACACGCTCGGGCTGCCCGTGGACGAGGCGCGTCTCTAACTTGAGTCGAAAGGATCGATGCACATGAGCCAGCACACCACGCGATTCGGCTCGCTCAAGCACTACGAGAAAGGCGGCGTCGAAGTCATCAACGACGACGCGCGCAACTACGTCTTCTCCAATGTCTTCGAGGTCGCGTCGCGATCGAAGCCCTTCGAGAAGGTCGCCGTCGGCAAAAACATCGAGTACGTGATCGAGGCCATCCGGGTGGAAGGCACCTCCGGTTGGCGCGCGCCGGCCCAGGATGAGTTCGCGCTCGTCATGGACGGCGAGGTCGAGATTCGTCTGACGAAGCTCGACGATCCCGGTGTGGTGCCGAAGGGCGCGAAGGGCTCGGTGGCGATCGTCGGCACCCCGGCCGGTCTCAAGATGGGCGTCGTCCGCGCCCGTCGTGGCCACATGACGCTGCTGCCCGTCGGCGCCGCCTATCAGTTCCACGCGTCGCAGCCCGGTGTCGTCCTTCTCCAGACTCTCGCCGGCGCCGACACGGTCGAGCGCTGGGCCGACATCTGCCAGACCACGCCGCGACCGAAGGCCTGACGCGCACCAGGAGGTTCGACGCATGAGCCGCACCAGCGAGACCGTCCCCGAGATCGGATCGATCGAGCCCAACCAGCATGGCTATCGCACGTTCACACTCGGCAGCTTCACGTTCAGCCGTGACGAATACTTCGCCCACGTCGCCTGGCCCAAGGGCCATCACATGCTGCCCGTCGACGCGTTCCTGCGCGCGCTGCAGCGCGACATCGCCTGGGGCTTCTTCTACGGGATCGTGAACTTCGACAAGGTGGTCGGGACCGTGAATCACTATGGCTCGGTCGACCTCTTCGCCGGACGCTTCGACGACCACTATCGGCGCGCGAAGCTCGATCACATCGAGCGATTCCCGACTCCGCTCATCCAGCGCGTGTTCGAGGCGATGCTGGAGGACTGGACCAATGCGGGCTTCGATCCGTTTGCGAGCCCGCAGGAGACGGGCAGCGCCTTCGGCCCGAAGAACGGGAGCAACAAGGAGGCCATCACCCGCCATCGCGTCACCGCCAAGCGGATGATCGGTGCGCCCGGTGACGAGCCCACCCGCTCTGACGAGAACGGCTTCCCGATCAACCGCCACTTCCTCGACGTTCCCCAAGACACGCCGGAGGTCCGGGCCGAGCCAGGCTTCGAGAACGAGGTGGTCTCCTTCAATCTGTTCGCCTATCTGTCGCGCTCCGACGTGACGTGGAATCCCTCGATCGTGTCCGTCTGCAAGGCGAGCCTGTACTGCCCCACGACGGAGGAATACATCTTGCCCGTCATCCACGGCAACGATCGCGTCGAGTGGTTCGTGCAGCTGAGCGACGAGATTCAGTGGGAAGTCGAGGACCGCGAGACGGGCGCCGTGCGGGCGCGCGTCACCATGAAGGCCGGCGACGTGGCGGCGATGCCCGCCGACATTCGCCATCGCGGCTTCTCGCCGAAGCGGTCGATGCTGCTCGTCTGGGAGAAC